>DROK01000157.1 GCA_011321895.1 Thermodesulfatator atlanticus | reverse complement strand
CATGAGACCTTTGAAAAAGAGATGCTGGCTTTTTACGAGGAGTACCTTGCCGTCAAAGAGGGACAAAAGCCCTTTGCCGCCACCCGTTTTGCCTTAAAAGAAGACGACGCCCCCGGGCTTTTTATATTTAAAGAACGGCTTAAGGAGGCCCACCCAGCTCCCGTGGCGGTAAAGGGACAGATCACCGGACCTTTTACTTTAGCGGTGGGGCTTAAGACCAAAGAAGGGAAGGCGGCCTTTTACGACCCTACTTTAAGGGACTTAATAACCAAAAACATCGCCCTCAAAGCCGCCTTTCAGGTGGAATTCTTGAAGGATTTTGGGGTCCCTGTCATCATCTTTCTTGATGAACCAGCCCTTTCGGGTTTTGGCTCTTCAAGTTTCGTGGGGGTAAACCGTGAGGAGGTCCTCCAGGTAATCCAGGAAGTGGTAGAAGAGATCAGGGGGCGGGGCGGTGTGGCCGGAGTCCACGTCTGTGCCAACACGGAATGGGACCTGCTCATAGAGGCCGGGCTTGATATCCTTAATTTTGACGCCTTTGATTACCTTGACCGGTTCCTCTTATACGAAGCACCCTTGAAGGATTTTCTAAACCAGGGGGGCAACATCGCCTGGGGCATCGTCCCCACCCTGAAACCAGAAGTCCTTAAGGAAACCCGGGCCGAAGCCTTAACTGAAAAACTGGAAGAAGCCCTGGAAAGGCTTAGCCAGCAGGGTCTTTCAAAAGGGTTTATGCTGGAAAAATCCCTCATCACCCCCAGCTGCGGAATGGGGACGCTGCCCGAAGAACTGGTCCCACACGCCCTTTCCCTTTTGCGGGAGGTGGCTACCAAATTGAGGCCCTAAGGGGAAGCCAGATGGTCTTTGAGCTGGAAAAAGAAAGAGAAATCCTCATCCCAGACACCAGCGTTTTTACCAACCCGGACGTTTACCGGGAGTTTGGTAAAGACCCCAACGAAGCCTTTGTCAACTTTTTGGAATTGGCAGCCAGGGCCCCGCAAGTGAAAGTTTATATGCCCTCTTCGGTGTACGAAGAGTTGAAAAAAATGCTCAAAACCCCCAGGATCCCTCCCAAAGCCCGGGCGGTCTTCCGGGTCAAATCCCCCAAGAAATACGAAATCCAGATACCGGCCTTTTTGCTTTACGAACTCATTGACGATATCCGCCAAAGGATCAACAAGGGCCTGAGGGTGGCGGAGGAGGCGGTCCGGGCCTCGACCCAGAAGAAACCCGACGAAATTATCAACGCCTTACGCCGTAAATACCGGGAGGCCCTGCGGGAGGGGATCGTGGATTCCAAAGAAGACATAGAGCTCATTTTGCTGGCCCTGGAACTGGATGGCCTTTTGCTTTCCGCAGACCGGGGTATCCTGGCCCTGGCGGATAAGTTGGGCATACGCTGGGTGCCGCCTGAGGAAATCAGAGACACCCTAGAGGGGCTTATCTATAATCCCTAGGTTTCGTTTATAAAAACGCCTCAGGTCCCGGGAAAGGACTACCGGCTTAAGCAGTCCTTCTTTGATGGCGGCGATTAACTGGGCGGCGTCTTCTATCCTTTCTGGACAAAGGTTGGCCACGGTTCCGATTTCATCGGGAAAGTGGGCGTCACTGCCAGCCGTGGCAGGAAGCCCGTACGCCTCGGCCAAAAGATAGGCCTTTTCGTTTTCCAAAGGAGAGGTGCGCCCGTTTAAAACTTCGATGGCGTCCACCAGCCCCTTCTCCAGTATTTCTTCCCGCACCTTGCGGCCCCAGCGGAAGGGGTGAGCCCAGATAATGATGCCGCCCAGGCGGTGGATCTCCCAAGAGATCTCTTCCGTAGAAAGCCCCCTGGGCCAATAGGGGACTTTTTGCGGTGCCAGCAGAATAAAATCTCCGTCACGGGTCGAGTATTCCATCCCGACCACGGCCTGAGGTAAATCTTTTTCCTTGAGCTGAGGAAGCTCTGAGGCCGCCTCGGTGCTGAAATGGTCCGTGATGCAGACCAGATGAAGACCGCAGGCCTTGGCCCGCAAAAGACATTCTTTAAGGCTCTGGCCTCCGCAGGGAGAGACGTCTGTGTGGAGGTGGAGATCTAGGAGGAACCCTTTTTCAGGCGTGGCCAAAACCCCGGCACCTCCTTTTGATACCGTTCATATTCGGGAAACATGAGTTTGAGTTTTTTCTCTTCCAGTTTAGTCCCGACAAGCAGATAAGCTGTGAGCAGAAGGTCTACCCAAAACCAGGAAAGGGACTGGTCTCTTACCCAGAGGAGGATAAAGCCCGCGGTATAAAGGGGGTGGCGTAAGCGCAAGAGTATGCCTTCTCTTTTAAGCTCTTTCTTTTCCGGTTTTAGCCCGAGAAAACTCATAAACCCATACACTTTAAAGGCGGCCAGCATAAGGTAAAGGGCCCCGAAGAAAAGGGCCAAACGCAGGGGCCAGAGATAAAAAGGCCATTTAAAAACCAGCGGACCATCCAGCTGGTAAGTCCACCATACCAGGGGAAGGACCGTAACTGCACTAAAGATATTGAATAGCAACCGCCCCCATCTCTTGAAAAAGGGCCTTTTTTCCAAAAAATGCCGCACCCTTAAGGTCAATAAAAAACTGTGCCCAAAACACCAAAGAGCCCAGGCCAAGAGAAGGGGGCCAAGTTGTTGCAAGGGCCGCTCTACCAACTTCTACACAAAATAGGTCGGACGAAAGATCTCGCTTTCCAGGTAGTGGGATGAGACCATTTCCACGTAATCGTCCAGCCAATAGGCGTCGGGGTTGCGGCGGTAAATGAGGATTTTGCCGGTGTTTTTATTGTCCGCCGCCCGGTGGAATTTAAAGATAATCTGTTCTTCGGTGAGGGCCACGATCTCCAGTTTGCCTTTTTCGTGAGACATGGTGAACCTGGCCCTTTTGGCAAGCCCCGAGACCAGCCCCCGGGCCGTCTCAAATATCTGATAACCCTCTTCGATGGGCACCGCGTAGGGGCGGTTACCCACCGTGGGCCGGCACTGGAAGACGTAATAAGGGGCAATCCCCGCAAAAGAAAGCTTGCGGAAGAGCTCGGCCAGGACCTGCGGATCGTCGTTTACCCCACGGATGAGAGGGGTCTGGTTAAGCACCAGTGCGCCGGCCTCCATGAGCAGGGAACAGGCCTTTATCGCCTCCGGGGTCAATTCGCGGGGATGATCAAAATGGACGATCACGTAAAGGCGGCGGGTAGGGGTAGAATACGTCTTGATCAGGTTTAAAAGGTCCGGGTCGTTCAGGATCCGGTGGGGATAATAAGCCGGCACTTTGGTCCCCAGGCGGATGATCCCCACGTGCGGAACGCGGCGGAGCTTGCTGATGAGCTCTCGCAGATAGCCGGTGGGGAGCATCAAGGAATCGCCCCCGGAAAGAATGACGTTGGTTATCTCCGGGTGCCCCATGATGTAGCGTACGGCCCCGTCCAGGTCTTCCAGCCTTTCTGGCTGACCACCGTCTACAAAGAGGCGTTTGCGAAAGCAGTAACGACACAGCCCGGCGCAATTGCTACTTGCCAGCAAAAGGACGGTGGAATCGTATTTATGCTGGAGGCCGGGCATAACCGTGTAGGCCTTTTCGTTAGAAGGGTCAAGGCGCCCCCACTCCCATTCCTGGAGTTCGTCTTCATGGGGTAAGACGATGCGGGCCAGCGGATCATTGGGATCAGTAAGATCAATCAGGTTCAGGTAATATTCGGTACACTTAAAAGGATACTTGGCCACCACTTCCTGTATCCTTTCGTTTTCCGCCAGAGAGGGAATATGCCGCGTGGAAGATATAAAAGTTGTCCTGTGCGCCATGAGCACCTCCTTTCAAAAGATTCTGCCTCGTAAGGCCGCTAGGGACGAGAAAGCGGCGGTGTAAAAAACAGCGGTTAACTCTTTTTAACCTTAAAGAACCTGGTTCGTCAAGTAAGATGAGAAAGAGTCTCAGTTAAAATTTGCTGGAAGCTGGTCTTTTTTAACTGCTTTCCGTCGTAAAAAAAGAGGGTGAAGGAAAGGGGGGAAAGGGCTTTGAGCTTTTCTATTACCCGGGGTAAGAGGTCACCCAGAAGGTCTTTGCCCATCTGGCCGTAAGCCCAGACCCAGAAGGCTCGTACAAATTGATCCGGGGAATCTACTAAGTGGAAAGCATATTCTGGGGCTTTGTATTCCTTAAGTAAGTGGGGAAATTCCTGGGCCAGCCGGCCGATACCCCAGATCACCCCCCGCTGCGCCGGGGGATATTCCAGATAATTGCCTTCCGGCCAGATATAAGAAATCAGGATAGAGGTGTATTCTTGGGCCAATTTTTCGTGGTTAGCCAGGGCCTCAGCCATGGCTTCCGGGACGCCCCAGGCCATGCCCCCGGACTCTTCGTTTAACATCCACATGAAGCGCCTGATGATAACCCGGGCGTGTTCTATATCTTCACGGGCGATCTCTGCTACCACTACCCCGATGGCGGCTACCGCTTTCCAACGAACGGCCTCGTCCCGGTGGCAAAGGGCGCCGATTAGCGGGTTTATGGCCTGACGCGGGGGAAATTCCCGGATTTTTTCTTTGATTAAGGGGAGGTCCTCCGTCTGTAAAAGGTGGAGGACCTCCTGCTTTAACAAACGGTGAGAAAAGGCCCTATCCACCACTCTTTCCTTTAATAGCCTGAGCGATACTCCGGCCCATCTCAAAACACTCTTTGAGCTGGGCGTGGGTGGGGACGAACTTGACCCTGAGACCAGGGTGCACGATTTCGGCCTTCATTTCTTCTAAATATTTGTTGATATGCTTTACCGCCTCCCCGCTCCAGCCAAAAGAGCCAAAGGCGGCCCCGAGTTTCTTCCGCGGCCTGAGCCCCTTGATGTAGGTTAAGACGTCAGCCATCTGGGGCAGCATATTGTTGTTAAGGGTTGAGGAACCAAAAACCATGGCCTTGGCCTCAAGGACCTGGGTCATGATGTCGCTGCGGTGATCAATGGAGGCGTTCATCACCTTTACGGAAACCCCTTCGGCCATGATCCCTTCCGCGATGGCGAGAGCCATCTTTTCGGTGCTGTGCCACATGGTGGCGTAAACCACCAGGGCATACTCCCGACACTGATAAGTACACCAGCGCTTATAGGCCTCAAGGATGTCTTTTATGTGGGAACGCCAGATGACACCGTGGTCCGGAAGGATCATTTCGATCTCAAGCTTCATCTCCTCTACGGTCTGAAGCAGTTTTTCTACCTGGGGTGAGAAAGGCAAAACGATGTTGGCGTAATATTTGGCCGCTTCCTGCATGAGTTCGTCGTAACGGACCTCATCGTCAAAACGTTCACTGGTGGCGTAGTGTTGCCCGAAGGCGTCCTGAGAAATGAGGATCTTTTCTTCTGGGAGGTAAGAAATCATGCTGTCCGGCCAGTGGATCATGCGGGTTTCGATAAACTTGACCTTCCTTTTTCCCAGCGAAATCTCATCCCCGGTCTTGACCTCCACCAGGGGCCAATCTTCCCGGTGGAAATGTTCCTTAAGCCCCTTATACCCCATGGGGGAACAGAATATTTTCTCGGGCTTTACCCGTTCGATGATCTCCGGCAGGGCCCCGGAATGGTCCATCTCCACGTGGTTGACCACCAGGTAAGAAATTTTTGCTGGATCACCCAGGACCTTTATCAGGTTATGGATCAGATCGCTGGCAAAGGGTTTTTTAACCGTATCAAAGAGGGTTATCTTTTCGTCAAGGACGAGGTAGGCGTTATAAGTGGAACCCCTCTTGGTAGAATAACCGTGAAAGTCCCGGATGTTCCAATCAACCGCACCGACCCAGTAGATATCGTCTTTTATTTTGACTGGTGCCATAATCCCCCTCCGTCAAAAGTCTTTGGGGGAGGTGAACCTCCCCCTGAAACCAGAGTTTAGGCCTTCCAAAGACCATGAAGATTACAATACTCGCGGGCCGTCACCTTTTCCGCCTCAACCGGGAAAAAGGCCTCAGGGGCGTCCCCCGGGTTCAAAAACTGGATATAAGATTTACCGTCGGCCTGGAGTTCGATCCACTCGATGTAGTGCTTTTCTTCCATGGGATGCGGTACACTACCCACCTTTACTTTGAACCCTCCCTCGACCTTTTCAATCACCGGTACGTGCTTTTCCTGGGCGGCATCGGTGGTGTTTTCTTGCAACAATTCCATGGGCTGATTGCAACACACAAGCTGCCCACGGCCGGCGTGCAAAACCATTACGATATTACCACAAACGTTGCACCGATAAACTTCAAGCTTCTGGGCCATAACGAGCCTCCTTGGGTTATAATTTTGATTTTCTTTTAATTTAGAATAATTTGAAAAAACTTTCTGTCAACAAAAAATTGACCAAAAGAATTGAAATTTTTCTTTAAATTTTTTCTTGACTTAAATAGTTAAGTTTTTTAGAATTTATCCAAATTAAAAAGGAGGTCAAAACATGGCGGAAAATATCTACGAAGGGGCCTGGATCTGTTCCACTTCCAATTGTGGTTATATGTACATCCCTTCCAAGGGGGACCGGAAGGGCAAAATCCCTAAGGGAACCAGGTTTGAAGACCTTCCAGAAGACTGGCGCTGTCCCGTGTGCGGGGCGAGCAAAAAGGCCTTCCGTCCCATGCAAGAAGTAGAAGGCGGACAGGAATAAACAGGAGGCAGGCATGCGCATCGAAATAGACAAACAAATCATCAAATTTGTTCCGGAAAACCAAAAAGAGGAAGAAGAATTAAACAAACTCTGGCAATACGTGGTCTCCTGCGAAGGGGAAAGTTTTAAACTGGTCCCCATCGGGGTTTACGTACCTGGCTCCACCCCGGAGGCCATGTTCCAGGTAGAAGGCATAAAGATATCTACTCCCCAACCAACCGCTACCAAGAAAATCCGCTACGTCTGTATGGAATGTAACCGGATGGAAGAATATCCAGCGGGTGAGGCTCCCATCTGCTGTGGGCAACCCATGCATCCGATGGATTAACCCCCTCCATCAGGCGGCCCGTCCGGGCCGCCTTTTCTTATCCATTAAAGCTTAACGATGCGCGCACAAGCCGCCTTGTATTCCGGCGTGTGGACTTCGGTGTCGATGGCCGGGCTGGTTATGAGGTTGGTAAGGGGGTCTTCAAAGTGAAAATCCATGAAGATAATACCCGGACTGACCCGGGTGGTAATATGGGCCCGGGCGATTACTTCGCCCCGCGGGGTTATTACCTTCACCGGGTCCCGCTCCCGCACCTTCAATTTGCGCGCGTCCCGGGGATTTATCTCCACGAGCTCCTCTGGGAGGTATTCCATAAGCCCTTCCACCCTTCTGGTCATGGAACCGCAGTTATAATGGGGCAGTCTACGGCCGGTGATGAGCATAAAGGGAAAATCCGCGTCGGTTCTGTCTTGGGGACCCCAGT
>DROK01000156.1 GCA_011321895.1 Thermodesulfatator atlanticus | reverse complement strand
AATTTTGAAGGGGAAAGGCTGGTGAGTCGAGCCCTCATACCTTTCTGGCGCTTTGCCCTGAGAGAAAAGATCTCCATTGAGACCCTGGAGGGCCCTGAAGACCTTGATTTGCCCGCTGATTTCCAGCCCGGACAGACCCTTGTCCTTCCCCGGCGGGGCCCCTGGTGCGCGGATGGTTCCCGTGAAGACCTTTACGTCAAAATAGACGTATTTTTCCCTTCAGATTTTTCGCCCAAGGCCCGAAATAAACTTAAGGAGCTGGCTGAATTCCTGGAAAAGGAGGAAAAAGATGCCCCTTCCGGCCGAGACCGAAACTAAAAATCTCGCTTTGTCCGAAGATTCCCGGCTTTTTATTACATTCTGGCTGGGCGGTTTCCTCTTTGCTTTGCCTGTGGAAGAGGTGGTGGAAATAAACCGCTCCCTGGATATCACCCCGGTACCCCAGGCCCCCTCTTTCGTCTCCGGCATTATTAACTTGCGGGGGCAGATCCTTACCGCCATTGATCTCGCCAAAAGGATTGGCCTTAAAAGGGAGCGGGAGTCCCACCACAACGTCATCATTGGCCGGGACGACGAACCGTTAAGCCTTTTGGTGGAACAGGTGGGAGACGTGGTGGAGATCCCTGTCTCCCAAATCGAAGAACCTCCTGAAGTGATCGAAGGCCTGGATACCAGCTTTGTTAAAAACGTGTGTCAGCTCCCTGAACAGCTTTTGGTAATCCTGGACAGTGAAAAACTAAAAGTCCACTAGTCGCTTAGTTCAGGAAGGCCGGCGTAGTCCAGGAACTGGCGCCAGGCCTTTTTCTTTTCTTTAGGAAAATCTTCCATTATCAAGCTTTCCCAGCGGGGGGCCTTGGGCTTGGTGAGAAGCCGCATGCCCGCTTCTTCCGGGGTGCGGTCCCCCTTTTTCAGGTTACATTTACGGCAACAGAGGACCACGTTGTCCCAGGTGGTCTTCCCACCGCGGCTGCGGGGGACGACGTGGTCTACGGTGCGGTCTTTCGGGTTTTTGACACTCTTGCCGCAATACTGGCAGGTGTAGCGGTCCCTGATCAGGAGGTTGGCCCGGGAGAAGACCACTTCGATCCTGGGCAGGCGGTCAAAGGTGACCAGATAAATGGCGTCAGGCGCAATAAAAGAAAGGCTCGGGCTGCGAATCAGCCGGCCGTTACCGTTATGGTAAAAGCGGGAGGCCTCAACCCACTCTTCCAGGGTGTGGGTGGTCCAGTCCGGGGTAATAACCTTGGCAGTACCCTTTACCAGGTGACAGATCGCGCGCTGTACCGTGGTGATCTGGACGGCCTGATAACTCCTGTTTAGGACCAGGACTTTATCCTCAAGGATGGAACCGCCTTTTTCCAAAATTCCTCCTCAATTGATTTTGTGATACTGTAACCCAGAAAATTCCTTTTGTCATGGCGACCTCTCTTGGTTACCATGCTCTGGTGGTATGTACGTCAGAAGCTCTATGACCTGGCTCTATAACCTGGCATGGTTATATCACTATTGTCCGAAATGAGAATTCTTTTTTCCGGTCTAGGGGCTTAGCTAAAAAGGATATTGAGGACATTCCCCATTGACACCCTTTTTAAGGAGAGGCATTATCATAGTTTGACACTTGATTTCGGATGGTGAGCAAAGGCAATGAAAGGAAGTTTT
>DROK01000155.1 GCA_011321895.1 Thermodesulfatator atlanticus | reverse complement strand
GGGGCAACGGCCTCTTTTAAGGCCCCACAGACCGTGGTGGTGAGCCCGGAGGAATGCCAGTCAAAACCCAGCACGCAACCAAAGGCCTGAAACCAATAAGGATCAGCCAGGCGCCGCAGTATTTCCTCAACCCCAAATTCGAGGGCCATCAGTTCCACCAGGGCACGGGCCAACCGGACCATACGCTGGAAGAGCCAGCGGGGTGCCCGGCCACCGTGTAAGGGAAGATCTGCCACCCCGGTCCGCCTAATCAACCTCGACCCCCTGCTCCACAAAGGCCTGTTTCATCTCTTCTAATATTTTAGCCGCCGCTGCCACCGGGTCAGAAGCCTCCCTGATAGGCCGACCTATCACTAAATAATCCGCTCCGGCCAAAATGGCCTCATACGGGGTAACAACCCGTACCTGGTCGTGGGTGGCTGAGGCCCAGCTGGGGCGTACCCCGGGCACGATTACCCGTAAGTGCTTGAAGGCCTCTTTGACCGCCGCCACTTCTTTGCCTGAACAAACGATCCCGTGGCACCCGGCCCGATAGGCCAGCCGGGCCAGCCATAGGACCGCCTCCTGGGGATCTCTAGAAAGCTCGGGGGAGTAGCCGATTTCCATCAATTCCGCCCGGGTGTGGGAGGTCAAAATGGTGACGGCAAAGACCTTGGTACCCCCCTCCACTGCGGCCACCGTCTTTTTTACCGCCTCCCGGCCGGCTAACATATGGACCGTAAGGAGATCAACCCCTGCCAGGCTGGCCCGGTGGGCCGCCTTTTGCATCGTAGCGGGTATGTCGTGTAACTTGAGGTCCAAAAAGATGTCCGCCTGGCTTTCTTCGCGGACCATTTCGATGGCAGGGGGGCCTTCGGCCACGAAAAGCTCAAGCCCGATCTTAAAAACGCCTACGTGGTCTTTGAGTTTGCGCACCCAGCTGCGGGCCTTTTTAAGGTCTGAAACATCAAGGGGAAAGATCAGCCTTTTGCGAACGTCCACCAGGCCTCCTCTGTCTCAAATTTTTGAGCATTGTGCCAAAAAATGAGCCACAAGCAAATTTATTCTTATCCCAGAGAAAGGCCCCCATTTTATCCCGATCTGATATTAATAGGTACCATCCACCGGGCCCCGTCTTTGGAAGAATTTTTAAAGCAACTCCTGCTCGAGATCCGTCCCGCCGTGATCACCGTGGAAATAAGTCCCTTTTCGGTAAGGTTCAGGCAGAAGAGACAAACCTTTTGGCAGGAGAGGCTGCGCGCCCTGAAAAAGGCTCCTTTTCTTCCCCGGGAGGTCCGTGAGGCCCTGGAAAGGGCCTTTACCATGCCCTACGAATACCGGGTTCCCAAAAGCCTGGGGCTCTGTCCGGTGGTCCCCATCGATCTGAACGCCCCGGCCCGTACTTACCTTCTGGAACTCGAAAAACTCCTCTACGACCCACCAAGTCCGGAGGCCTGCCGCCTTCTGAGTCATACCAAAGAGCTGGCCTTCTTGCGCCTCTTTTTAAAGGGCTGCTATCAGCCACCTTCCAGCACCGAAGACCGGCTTCGGGAAACCTTCTGGGCCCAAAAAATTAAGAAACTGCTAAGGCTTAAAAGACCCCTGGTTCACGTAGGGGGCTGGCGACACCTACCGGGGCTCCTTTCTCATTTCCCCGAAAGTGTAGCCCTGGTCCTTGAACCGTGTTTTTCCAGTCAAAGGGATTATCTTTCGATCAAGTATAAAAAACACCAGGGGGAAAGTGATGAAGGTTAAGTGGTTGGTCTTTTGGGTGTTACTGGTCGTTTCTTCTCAGGCCCTGGCCCTTACCCCGGAAGAGATTGCCTGGAAAGTCTACCACCGCCCTCAGGGGCGTGATTCTCAGGCAGAAAGCCTGATGATCCTGATCAACAAGAAAGGCAAACAAAAGACCCGGCAGCTTAAGATTTTTACCAGGGAGGACGAAAAGGCCCGCTACACCCTCATACGTTTTTTGAGTCCCAAAGACATTGCGGGCACCGGCTTTCTCTCCATCGCCTACCATAACGGTAAAGAGGAACAGTTCCTTTATTTACCGGCCCTAAAGAGGGTAAGGCGTATTTCCGGTTCTTTTCGCTTTCACCGCTTCGTAAATTCAGACTTTATTTACGAAGACCTGGAGCGCCATTACCCTCCGAAATACCACCACCAGCTTTTAAGGGAAGAGAAAATAGGGACCACCCCTTGCTACGTGCTGAAATCCTGGCCCAAAAAGAAGAAAGACTCTATCTACGGTTACTGGGTCCAGTGGATCACCAAAGACGGATTTTTACCCGTAAGGGTGGATTACTACGACCGCAAAGGACGGCTTTGGAAGAGGTTTGAGGCCGAAGATTGGCAAAAAATCCAGGGTTACTGGACCATCCTTACCTCTTCCATGAAAGACCTCAAAAAAGGCCACCAAACCGTTCTCAAAATCGAAAAAATTATATATGATCAAGGACTCAAAGCGAAACTTTTTACCCGCAGGAGTCTTGAACACTGGTAGCGCTTGTCCTGGTATTGGTTAGCATCTTTTGGTTTTCTCCTCCGGTCCGGGGAGACCTTTCCTTGGCGGGCAGGTTCCTCACCCGGGGTACCCTTGATCTCACCCACGACCGCCCCTTTGAAGACCAGACCTCGGATAGAGAAAACCTGCGTCTGGAGGCCCGCCTGGAGACCGAAGGCCCCTGGGAAGCAAAGGCCGGCCTCTGGCTGGATCGCCTTTCTTTTTACGGGAACCACAATGGACGCGAAGAAACCCGTCTTGAGTGGTGGGAGACCTATCTCCGCTTCAGGGGAGAAAAGGTAGAAATCACCCTGGGCAACCAGCTTATCCGCTGGGGCAAGGCCGATGAGATAACGGTCCTTGATAACCTCACCTGGCAGGACCTGCGGGAACTTTTTACCTGGCGCCTTGAAGAACGACAAAAACCCTGGCCCTGGCTAAGGGTCCAGTATTTTGCCGAAACGTTCACCGTCGAGGGGGTCTTTACCCTCTGGCCCATGTGGCCCAAAAGGGATGATTTTGATTCTGACTGGGCGGTCTTTGACCATCTAAAAAAGACCTTGGAGGCTATAAACTTTCCCCTCTCCTTAAGGCTTGACAAACAGGACCTCTCCCCTTCCCTGCGTAACGCCGAGTTCGGGGTGAGGGTGACAAGTTCTTTTAAACAAGTGGACTGGGAACTTTCTTTTCTCCACGCCCACGACCGTTCCTTTTACTACTTCTTGCGCCACTTTCCCATTAAAGGCCTGGAACTTGATCACCCCGCCGAACCCTTAAAGGATCTCTTAAGAAGCATTGGCCAAATTAAGATCGTAGGCACCACGGCCCAGGTCCGGCGTCCCCAGGACAATATTTTAGGGCTGGCCTTTGAAACCGTCTGGCGGGGGTGGGGTTTAAGGGGTGAGGTGGCCTACCATACCGGCCGGGTCTTTTTAAAAAAGGACCTCGAAGGGGTCCAGAAGCCCTATCTGCGCCTGGTCCTGGGGGCAGATTATCGGTTTGAAAACGGCCTTTACCTCAACTTTCAGTTTTTGACCCAGCATATCCTCGGCTGGTCTGAGGAAATCCTTTTTGACCCTGAATACGATTCCTACCTTTTCTTGAGGCTTTCCAAAAGCTTCTGGCAGGATTTTCTGGAAATCAGGCTTGACGGTACTTACGGGATAACCACCCGGGCCTATTACTTAAACCCGGAGATAGCCTACAAATTCAGAGACAACTGGGAAATCTTCGGCGGGTTTCACTTAATAGACGGCCCCCAAGGGACCTTCTTTGACGTGTACGATAACAACGACCAAGTTTATCTCGGGCTCAAAGTAAACTTTTGAAGTCCCAAAGCCGATCCCAGAAATAAATGTCTTACGAAAACCTGGTCCTAAAGCGAAAAAAGCTCTGGTATCTGGTTATCTTTCTGTCCGTGGTCTTTTTCTCCTGGCAGGCCTTGAGACTTCCCATAGTCACTTCCACCGACGCCATAATCCCCCGGGACCAGGAATATCGTTTTTACGAAGAGTTCCGTCAGCAATTCGGGGCCGACGACGCGGTGGCGGTGGCCTTAAAGGCCCGGGACGTCTTCCAACCATCAGTCCTAAAATACATAAGGACCCTTACCGAGGCCTTTGAAGAAATCGCTGAGATCGAAGACGTGCTTTCCTTAACCAACGTGGAAGACGTAAAAGGGGGGGAAGAAGAATTTATCGTCGCCCCCCTTATCGGAGAAGAGCTTCCTGAAAGCCAGGAAGAAATAGAGGCCGTAAAAAAGAGAGCCCGCCAAAACCCCCTCATATACGGTAACCTGGTCTCCCGGGACTTCAGCAGCACCATGCTCCTTTTGAGGACCGCCTACAAGGGGGAGGACCTTGATTTTGAAAACCGGCTGGTCAAAAAGGTCCACCAGGTACTAGAAGAAAACCCTCCGCCAGAAGGGGTAGAGATCCATCTCTCTGGCTGGCCGGTCATAAACGTCAATATGGCAAGTTTTATGAACCGGGACCTCCTCGTCTTCGTCCCCACTTCTTTTACCTGTCTTTGCCTGCTGGTGTGGCTTTTTTTGCGCTCGGTAAGGGCGATGATAGCGGTGGGCATCCTGATCAATTTCTCCCTCATCGGGGCCATGGCCACCCTCAAACTGGTAGGCGGAGCCTTAAGCCCGATGACCGCCATTTTGGCCCCTCTAACCATGGCCCTGGCCCTGGCGGACGCCATCCACCTTATTACCACTTATTTCAAACTGAAAAGTCACAGGGTAGAAGAAGCGGTACGGGAGACCTGGCACCCCTGTTTCTTGACCAGCCTCACCACGGCCATCGGCTTTGGTTCTCTGCTCATCTCCCGAATCCCTTCCATAAGACAATTTGGGGCCGCGGCCGCCGGGGCCATGTTCGTGGAATACTTCTTCACCTTTACCTTTCTGGCCTTTGTCCTGCCCTGGATCGCCCGGGGGAAAAAGAGCACCGGTCTTTCCAGAGCCCTGGTCACCCCTCTGGCAAACTCTTACCCCAGATGGACTGGCGGGGCGCTGGTCGTCTTTTTGTTGGCCACTTTTGTCAGCCTCTACGGCATCCAAAAGATCCGGGTAGATAGCGACGTGCTGGAATTTTTCCACCCTGACACCCGGGTCTACCAGGACGCCGTCTTTATCGACCGGCACCTTGGCGGGGTCCAGACCATCGAGATCTCGCTTAAGGCCGAAAAGGGGGACTTTTTGAACCCCGAACTACTTGAGAAGATAGACGAACTGGCCCGGTTTCTCAAGAAAAGGCCCATATTCAGCGAAGTAATTACACCGGCGGAGTTCTTTAAATTGATGAACCGGGCCTTCCATAACGAAGATGAGGCCTATTTTCGCCTGCCCCGTTCAAGGGAGCTCCTTGCCCAATACCTGCTGCTTTATGGTGGCACGGAGCTTGAGCACTTTTTAGACCCGGACCAGACCTGGGCCCGCGTCTCCGCCCGGACCCCGGAACACAGCTCCGAGGTCATCAACCGGGAAATGGAAGTCCTGCGGCAGAAGTTAAAGGCTCTTTTTGCCAATGAGCCGGTGAGCTGGCGCCTCACCGGCAAGACCTATCTGGTCAACCGGACCGCGGAAGACATCGTTAAAAGTCAGACCGAAAGCCTGGCCCTGGCCGCCGTCCTCATTTTTGGCCTGATGTTCATGGTCTTGCGTTCTTTAAAGATCGGTTTGCTTTCCGTGCCCCCAAACGCCTTTCCCATAATGGCCAACCTGGGGCTGATGGGCCTGGTTGGCATCCCCTTAAATACCGCCACCGCAACCATTTCAGCCGTGGCCATCGGCATCGCCGTAGACGACACCATCCATTTCCTGGTGCAATACGAGCGGGAAAGGAAGAAAAAAGACCCCATATCCGCGGTTAAGGCCACCCTGGAGCGTAAGGGGCTGGCCGCCATCACCACTTCCCTGGTCCTGATAGTGGGCTTTCTGGTGCTGGTGGTCTCACGCTTTATCCCCACGGTCCAGTTTGGCGAATTGTGTGCCCTGGTAATGGTCTTGGCGCTGGCCGCTGACCTCTTTCTGCTCCCTTCCCTGATCAAACTTGGCCGGCGCTTTTTTTAAGCCCTCAAGACCTTTAGCCTTTTCCTGTCCAATTCTTCCAGCCAGGAAAAGGTATTTTGGGCGATCTTTTCCGGGGTTAATCCGTATTTTTCACGCAAAAGGTCAGGGGCGCCGTGCTCGATAAATTTGTCCGGAAGCCCTATCATTTTGACCGGAATGTTTAACCCTTCCTGGGCCAGGAGCTCAAGGACCGCGGCCCCGAAACCTCCCTGAAGGACGTTTTCCTCCACGGTAACCACCTTTTTGATCCTGCGCGCCAGGTTCAGGATAAGATCGCGGTCCAAGGGTTTTACGAAGCGGGCGTTGACCACCGCCGCGGAAAGACCCTCTTTTTCCAGGAGATGAGCGGCCTTAAGGGCGGGATAGACCATGTTGCCGATCGCCAGAAAGAGGACATCCGTGCCCTCTCGCAGGAGTTCCCCCTGGCCGATGGGAAGTTCTTTGAGTTCCCAGTCAAGGCTGACCCCTACCCCGG
The DNA here is from genome assembly GCA_011321895.1 of Thermodesulfatator atlanticus. GTDB lineage: Bacteria > Desulfobacterota > Thermodesulfobacteria > Thermodesulfobacteriales > Thermodesulfatatoraceae > Thermodesulfatator > Thermodesulfatator atlanticus_A. Next base: position 1,930 of record DROK01000155.1, on the reverse strand, counting down.
CCCCCCTCGGGTAGCGCACCGCTACGGGACCCTGGTGTCTTACCGCGGTGTAGAGCATGTGCTGGAGCTCGTTTTCGTCCTTGGGGGCCATGACCACCATGTTGGGGATGATGCGCAGGTAGGAAAGGTCAAACTGCCCCTGATGGGTGGGGCCGTCCTCGCCCACGATCCCTCCCCGGTCAATGGCAAAGACCACGTGAAGGTCCATCAGGGCCACGTCGTGGATGATCTGGTCGTAAGCCCGCTGGAGAAAGGTGGAATAGATGGCACACACCGGGATCATACCCCCGATGGCCAGCCCCGCCGCAAAGGTTACGGCGTGCTGTTCGGCGATCCCGACGTCAAAGAAGCGATCCGGGAAGCGCTCCCCGAAGGCCTTAAGGCCAGTACCCGTGGGCATGGCGGCGGTAATCGCCACCAGGCGGGGTTCTTCTTCTGCAAGTCTCAGCATCACCTTGGAAAAAACGCTGGTGTACGAAGGGGGCTTGGGTTTGCCGGGCTTGGGTTTGCCGGTCTTGACGTCAAAGGGGCCAAGGCCGTGGAAGCGTTCCGGCTCCTGCTCGGCCGGGGGATAACCCTTGCCTTTTTTGGTGAGTACGTGTACCAAAGTGGGCCCTTCAAGGGCCTTTACGTTTTTTAAAGTCTTTATCAGGATATCCACGTTGTGCCCGGGGATGGGCCCCACGTAGCGAAACCCCAGGGCCTCAAAGAGCATCCCGGGGGTCAGAAGGCATTTGATGGCGTCTTCGCTCTTTTTGATGGCGGTCACCAGGTGTTCCCCCCCGGGCAGGTGGCTCACCAGGGATTCCAGTTCCCGTTTGAAACGACGGGCCAGAGGGCCCGTAAGTTTCCGGGAAAGGAAGGAAGAAAGGGCTCCCACGTTGGGGGAGATGGACATCTCGTTATCGTTTAAGATCACGATCAGGTCTTTTTTGAGGTGGCCGGCGTTGTTTAAACCTTCAAAGGCCAGCCCCGCGGTCATGGACCCGTCCCCGATCACCACCACCACTTTGCCCTTTTCGCCCAGAAGGTCCTGGGCGGTAACCAGGCCCAGGGCCGCGGAAATAGAGGTGCTGCTGTGCCCCACGTCTACGATATCGTGCGGGCTTTCAGAACGCTTGGGGAAACCGGCAATCCCACCATACTGGCGGAGGGTGTGAAAGCGGTCCCGCCGCCCGGTAAGGAGTTTATGGGCGTAAGCCTGGTGTCCTACGTCCCAGACGATCTTGTCTTTCGGTGAGTCAAACACGTAATGAAGGGCGATGGTAAGCTCCACCACGCCGAGGTTTGGGGCGAGATGCCCCCCGGTTTCCGCCACCGTCTCGACGATCACCCGCCTGAGCTCTTCGGCTAATTTTTCCAGCTGGGAAAGCCTTAACTTTTTGAGGTCTTTGGGTGAATCAATTTTTTCCAAAAGACCGGCCATTTTCTCCACCCACCCGTTAAATTTTTACCAATTTTACTTTATAAAGATCCCCGAGGCGAGGGCATCTATTAAGGAGAGACTATGGATCTTTACGCCTGGTTTACCTTTTTCCTTACCTTTACCGTCCTTTGCGGCTACCTGAATTATCGTTTTCTCAAGTTGCCAAGCGCCATAGGGCTTACCCTGGTAGCCTTCGTGCTGGCCCTCCTTTTGTTGGTAGAAGAAAAGCTCTGGCCAGCCAGGTCTATTCTTTCCCCGCTCCTTTCTTTCCTGGCCCATTTTCCCTTTGAAAAGGCCCTGCTCCACTGGATGCTTGGTTTTCTGCTCTTTGCCGGGGCTCTCCACGTAGAGCTTGAGACCCTGATGGCCCGCCTGAAAAGCATCCTTTCCCTGGCCACTTTAGGGGTCTTCATTTCCACGGGCCTAACCGCCGGCCTGGTCTTTCTCCTCGGCAAACTCGCCGGTCTTAACATACCTTTTATCTGGGCCCTCCTTTTCGGGGCC
>DROK01000154.1 GCA_011321895.1 Thermodesulfatator atlanticus | reverse complement strand
ACAAAACTATGACAATGAAAGGAGGCGGGGATGGCGGCCAAGGTATATCTGGTGGACTTCAGGGTGGAGAACAAAAAGAGTCTTCTTGAAAAACTAGACAAGCTTTTGGCCCCTTTTGATCTCGCGCGTAAATTCCGCAAAGACGCCCTGGTGGCCTTAAAGATCCATTTTGGGGAGCGTGGCAACCTGGCTTACCTGAGACCCCAGTGGGTCAGGCGGCTGGTGGAGCTCCTGCGCAGGATCCCGGTAAAGCCCTTTTTGACGGACACCAACACCCTTTACAAGGGTTCGAGGTCGGACGCGGTGGTGCATCTGGAGACCGCCATCGAAAACGGTTTTGATTACGCGGTGGTAAACGCCCCCCTCATCATCGCAGACGGTTTGAGGGGCAATTCTTACGAGCGGTTGGAACTTGATCTTCCTGTTTTGAAAGAGTTTTTCGTGGCCAAGGAAATCTACCGGGCCGACGGTCTGGTCGTACTCACCCATTTTAAAGGTCATGAACTGTCTGGTTTCGGTGGGGCTATCAAAAATTTGGGCATGGGAGGTGCGGCCCGTAAGGGAAAACTCCAGCAACACTCCACCATCGCCCCCAAGGTCAACAAAAAACAGTGTGTGGGGTGTGGGACCTGTCTGGCGTATTGTCCGGTGGGTGCCCCCGAGTGGGTGGAAGGGGCCAAGAAAAAAAGGATGCGCATCAACGAACGCAAGTGTATCGGCTGCGGTGAGTGTATCGCCGTCTGCCCGGAAGGGGCCATTAAGGTCCAGTGGAACGAACAGGCGGTGCCCTTTATGAAAAAGATGGCGGAATACGCTTACGCCGTATTAAATAACAAAAAAGGAAAGACCCTTTTTATCACCTTTGTCAAAGACATCTCCCCGGCCTGTGACTGTTATCACTTTAACGACTACCCCATCGTGCGGGACATCGGGATCTTGGCGGCGGAGGATCCGGTGGCTATCGACCAGGCAGCGGTTGACCTGGTAAACGCCGAACCTGCTCTTCCGGGAGCCAAGATTGCCGCCGGTCCCGGGGAAGACAAGTTTAAGGCGCTTTATCCCGAAGTCGACTGGGAGGTCCAGCTGAAACACGCAGAAGAGATCGGTTTGGGGAGCAGAGAGTATGAGTTGGTGCGCTTATGAAGGGTAAAAGACTGGCGGGTGACAGGACCGTTGGCCGGTTGGTCAAATGGCTGCGTATGTTAGGGATCCCTTGCGCCCTTTTGGCAGTCAAAACCCCGGGCGATGTTCCGGAAGACCTCCTCTTGCTTACCCGGGCCACTTCTCTGGCCGGCCCGCGCACCCTTCTAATTCCCTACGAAAAACCGGCTGATCAGCTACGTTTCGTCTTCAAGGAGCTACCCTATCTCTGGGAAGAGATCAGGCCCTTTACCCTCTGTCTTTTGTGTAACGAAAGGCTCCTAGAAATAGCCAAAGAGGAGGTTTTCGGCCTGGTGCCAGAACACGTCTTCAGGACCCAGGATAAATTTAGACGCTGTCCGCGTTGCGGGCGTATTTACTGGCCTGGCAGCCACCACAAACTCATGCGAAAACGGCTGGAACAGGTGCTGGGGTGTTCCCTTACTGCCGGTCAAGGTGGGTCGGCAAAAAGATCTTGACGGTGGTGCCCTGGTTGGGTTTGCTCTCGATTTCGATTTTCCCCCGGTGTTCGGTAATGATCTGTTTTACGTAGGGAAGGCCCAGACCGGTCCGTCTCCCTTTGGTGGAGAAAAAAGGTTCAAATATATGGGGTAAGATCTCTTGGGGAATACCCGGCCCCGTGTCTTTTATGATGACAAAATTGTAACCTTCTTTTAATCCGGTCTTTACTTTTATGATATCTTCGGGGCCGCAGGCTTCGATGGCGTTACGTAAGATGTGTACTATGGCCACTTTTATTAACTGGGCGTGACCCCGGAAAAGGAGGGGCCCCTTGGCTAATTCGGTCTCCAGTTTGATTTGCTTCTGGGCGGCCTCCGGTGCTACCAGGTTGACGGCTGATTCAACGATCTGGTTCAGGTCTTCGATGCGAAAGTATTCTACCTGTTTTTCCATCAGGGTTTCGAATTCCTGAACCAGTTTTTCCAGACGTTCCACCTGTTCCAGGACTTTTTGGATCTTCTTTTCCAGCTTTTTTTCCTGGATCTGACTGCATTCCTTGGCCAGGCGTTTGATAAGACCCCCGATGATCATTACCGGGTTTCGTATCTGGTGGGCGATGCGCAGGGCCAGTTCCGTAGCGGTCCGTTCTGAGACTATCTGTTCCATATCACGGTTAAGTTCCAGGATTTCTTTGCTCATCTTTTCAAGTTTTTTCCGTTCTTCGTTGAGCTGGAGACAGATACTTTCCACGTCACGCATAAAGAGGGTGACCCCGGTGATTATCATGAAGGAAAGGGTGTTCAGGGCGCCGAAAAAGGGGGCCAGCTTATGCCAGGCAGGATCCTGTCCCGTAGCGAGCAGCAAATGTTTAAGGATATGGCCACCGGCCCTGAACACGGCAAAAGCCATAAGGGTTCCGGTTACCCAGCATAAATAGCTGTAACGGGGGTTGGTACGGTCCAAACGGTGGGTTTTTAAGGCCTTTAGGAAGGCCAGGATGCCAAAGAGGATCATGCCCAAAGAGCCCACGATATCGATCACGCAGATGGGCCATAGAGGTAAAACCAGGTTCATGTTTCTCCCCTGAGCAGGGACTCCATCCGGCTAAGGGCGCGGTAAATAAAATAAAAAGCCGGTAAGGTGAAGAGATTATCGTTTTTCAGTAAATAATAGAAAAGTTCCCAATAATTTTTTATCGAAAAGCTCTGGCGACAGAAGTGTTCGTGTTTTTCGGGAGCAAGGAAGGCCTCTTTCGGGATTTGAAGGGCTACCAAATGGCCCGCAAAGGCCCAGAAATTCCATATAACCAGCAAAATTCCGGCGTAAAAAAGGTAACGCCAATGGGGCCTTTTAAGCAAATCCATCTTTTTGATGCGGTAGGCAAAAAGCCCCATGGCGAAAGCAAAAAAGAGATGGGCTATGAGGTGGGCAATCAAGCCTTCAGGATGAGGGTGGACCTGGAGGGCAAACGCCGGGTAGGGGCCAAATAAAACGCCAGATAAAAGCAAAAAAGGCCAAAATAACCATCTTTTCATTTCGTTTCGATTATAGGAAAAAAAACAAGGCGGGAGCAAGTTTGAAAAAGCAGGCTATTTCGGGTCAGCCTGCACCCGAGGGGCGTTTTCTGGAGGGTTATAGGGCGGAAAGACGTAAAGCCAGAGAGAAGCCCTCAAAAAAAGGGGAAAGGTCAGGCCACCGATTTTATAGTTTCCGTAAGGAATGCGGGCGGAGACAAGCCACCAGCCGCGCTTGTTAAGACTAGCGGTAAAATAGCCCAGTTCGTCAGTCACCACCTGGTGGTACATCCGCGCGTTTTCCCTCTGGCCCCATGTGTTTTTGGGCAATGTGTCCGGTGAGAGATAACGGCCATGGTAAGTGACTATCTGGATCAGGGTGTGGGGCAGGGGTTTTCCCTCCAGAAGGAGCCGGCCGCAAAAGACAGCCCCTGCCTCCAGCCCATAAGGCTGGGTTAAGGGGACGATTTCCACTTTGAGCCCCAGGTCTTTCCTCCAGTTTTGTCCCGGGGTTACGTGGAGGGGGACTTTGACCCATTCCTGCCATACTTCCCCAAGGCCGGGAACCAGGGTGGGTTCGGTCTCAAAGACCAGGAAATAATCCCCGGTCCGGTCCGGCAGGAAGAAGGTGCGCCACGCGTAACGTTTCTGCCCCCGGAGGTGGTCAAAGACCTTGGTCCTCCTCAGAGGAAGGGGTTTTACATCCCCGTTCGGGGAAAATACCCTGGCTTTGGGTGCCTTTAGGTCATAGATTACCCCGGCGAAGGGTTCGCTCCGGAAGATAAGCCAGCTTAATTCCTCACCCCTTTTTCCGAAGCCCTGCCCGTTCTCCTGGATCACGGTAAGGAAAAAGGCCTGCCCCGGGGAGGCGATCGTAAAAGAAAATAACCATAGCAGGGGAATGAGCCTTTTCATGTTAATTTTTTACGGCCAAAAGCCCCAGTTCCTTAAACAGGAGGTCGTGGAGGGCCGGGCGAAAGGCTTTAAGTTTGTTGGGTTCCCGGCTGGGGTGTACCCGGTTGGTCAAAAGGACCACGATAAATCTCTTCTCCGGTTCAAGCCAGAAGGAAGGCCCCGTAAAGCCAAGGTGCCCTAAGGCCTTTTTAGAGAAAAAACGTCCGGCACTTGAGCTTTCTCCACTGGGACGGTCAAAACCCAGGGCCCGGTCCCCTTCCTGGCCCCAATCCCAAAAGGTGCGGACCACTTCCCTGGTGAGGAACCCTTTTTCTTCTTCACCGTGGTAAGCCAGAAGCAGTTTGATTAAGAGGGTCAAGACCCCTTGGGCGTGGCCGAAAAGCCCCGCGTGTCCCGCCACCCCGCCCAAAACCCAGGCGTTTTCGTCATGCACCTCCCCTTTTATCAATTTGCCCCGCCAGGGGCAAAATTCGGTGGCGGCGATCTTATCGACCGGGAGCGAATGCTTCTTGGGGGTAAAGAGTAAGTCCTTGGGGTTTGAGCCGAGCAGACGGAGGGTTTCTGCGAAATAAGTGTCAAGCTCCTGGCCGCTTACCTGTCTGATGATCTCTCCGAGTAAGATAAAACCCAGGTCGCTATAACGGGTTTTGAGCCCCGGAGGATAGGCCAGGGGTTCTTTAAGGATCCAGGTAATTATCAATTTTTTCCGCGCTTCAAAAGGGTAAGTAATAAGGCGGGCAAAATAGGGGCGATGAGGGACCAGACCCGCCTGATGGCTCAAGAGCTGGGCCAGAGTTATTGGGGCAAGCCAGTGAGGGACCAGGAAGAAGCGGGCCAAAGTATCATCCAGGGCGATTTTTCCTTCTGCAACCAGGCGCATGAGGCACAAGGTGGTGGCCAAGGGTTTGGTAAGGGAGGCCAGGTCGTAATAGGTATCCATTTCTGTCCGGCAGGGGCGGGGAAGATATTCCTGCCAGCCAAAGGCCTCAAGATAAAACTCCCCGTCCTGAAAGAGGGCCAGAACGCCCCCCGGAAAAACCCTTTCGCGCACCCCGCGCGCCAACATTTCTTTGACCGGGGGACTTAAAGGATTAGGCATCGAGTTCGCGTCTGCGCTTTATTTCGATTTGGGCCAGCAGGCCTTCGAGTTCTTCCGGGGTAAAGAGATACTTTTCCCCACAGAAATCGCAGGTGATCTCGGCCGGCTCTCCTTTGGCAATCAGGGCCTTTATCTCTTCCGGCCCCAGGGCCACCAGGGCCCTTTCTACCCGTTCTCTGGAGCAACGGCACCGGTAGGCCAGGGGACGTTTTTCCAGGATTTCTACTTCCTCCGGGCCAAAGATCCGTTTGAGGATCTCTTCCGGGCTCAGGCCTTCCCGCAGGAGGGTGGTGATGGGAGGGAGATTTTGCAAAACCCTTTCGGTGGCTTCGATAATTTCGTCGCTGGCAGCAGGCAGCCGCTGGATCAGAAACCCGCCCGCCGCCTGCACGCTGTTGTCGGTATCCACGAAGACCCCAAGCGCCACCGCTGAGGGGATCTGTTCCGAAACGGTGAGATAATAGCTTAAGTCTTCGGCTATCTCCCCGGAAATGAGCTTGACGGCCCCCTGGTAAGGTTCTTTGAGCCCCAGATCTCTGGTCACCGAAAGAAAGCCCTCCTTGCCCACCGCCTGACCCACCAACAGTTTTCCCTTCTGGGGCGTGAGATGGATATTGGGCCGCTGGACCAGCCCCCTTACGTTCCCCTCGGCGTCGGCTTCGGCCAGGATCTCTCCCAAAGGTCCGCCCCCGTTTATCTGGAGCATGACCCGACCGGTCTTGAGGTCAAGACTCAGGAGGGCCGCCGCGGTCAAGGCCCTGCCCAGGGCCGCCGTGGCGGTAGGCGTGGTGCGATGGCGCTTGCGGGCCTCTTCGACCAGGTCCTTGGTGTCCGTGGCAAATATCCGGAAGGCACCGTTTTTGGTGATGCCTCTTACCGCGTAACTCATTTAGCGACCTCCTCCAGTACTCTGGCGGTAAGTTCCTGGGACCGTTTGGTGGCGGCTTCCACCGCTTCCATCACGCTTCCGGAAAAGCCCTTTTCTGCCAGGGCCTTGAGGCCGCAGATGGTGGTCCCCCCGGGGGAGGTGACCATGGCCTTTAACTGATAGGGGTCTTTGCCGGTTTCTTTTATCAGTTTGGCGGTGCCGAAAATGGTTTGTAGGGCCAGTTTTTCGGCCACTTCCCGGGCAAGCCCTACCTTAACCCCCCCGTCGACCAGGGCTTCGTAAAAAGCGGCCACAAAGGCCGGACCACTGCCGGAAAGGCCGGTTACCGCGTCAAACTGGTTTTCAGGGAGGAAGATACTTTCCCCGAAGGCCTGCAGGAATTCTTCCGCCAGGCCCAGGTCTTCAGGCGTGGTGTACCGCCCTCCGGTAAAGGCTGATACGCCTTCAAGGACCAGGGCCGGGGTGTTGGGCATGACCCGGATGACCCGGGTTTTTTCAGGCAGGAAGCGTTCGATAAAGGAAGTGGGGATGCCGGCGGCGATGGAAAGGACCAGGTGCCTTTCAGGGTCGATGGCAAGGGTTATTTCTTTGAGTACCGTTGACATCACCTGGGGTTTGACGGCCAGGACGATGAAGTCAACCTCCTTTACCAGGGCGCAATTGTCAAAGATGATCTTCAGGTCCGGAAAGGTCTTGGCCAGATATTCTCTCCGGGGCGGAGAAGGTTCCGAGACCAGGATCTTTGCAGGCTCTACCACCCTGGCCTTTAAAAGGCCCCGGATGAGGGCTTCGGCCATCTGTCCTCCGCCGATGAAACCGATCTTGAGTTCTTTAAGGGCCATAGGACCTCCTCTAATTTTGTGTTAATGCTTAGGCAGAACTTTATACCTGAAGTTAAGGTGTTTTGGACGGGGAGGAAAGATGGCCCAAAAACCATGGGGTGGCCGTTTTAGCGAAGCCACGGACAAGCTGGTGGAGGAATTTACCCAGTCGGTCCATTTTGATAAGCGCCTGGCCCCGTATGATATCCGGGCCAGTATCGCCCACGCCCGCATGTTGGCGAAACAAAAGATAATCTCGGCCGAAGAGGCGGAGAAGATTATCGCCGGGCTGGAAGAGATCGCCCGGGAAATCGAAGAGGGACGTTTCCACTGGCGGCCGGAACTCGAAGACGTGCACATGAATATCGAGGCTGCCTTGTACGAAAAGATAGGTCCGGTGGCGGGGAAGTTACATACCGCGCGCAGCCGCAACGACCAGGTGGCCACCGACGTGCGTCTCTTCCTGCGGGACGTGGTGGACGAAGGGGTAAGAAGGCTAAGAGAACTCAGGCAGAGTCTGGTCAACAAGGCCAGGGAAAACCTGGAGGTGATTCTGCCCGGCTTTACCCATCTCCAGCACGCCCAGCCCGTCCTTCTGGCCCATCATCTGATGGCCTATTATGAAATGTTCCGCCGGGATACCCTGCGTTTGGTTGCCGTCCGCCGGGAAATAAACGTCTGTCCTTTGGGGAGCGCGGCGCTGGCAGGGACTCCTTTCCCCATTGATCGGGAAATGGTGGCCAGAGAACTCGGTTTTGAAGCCCTTTCCCGCAACAGTATGGACGCCGTCTCAGACCGGGATTTCATTATCTCCTTCCTGGCGGCAGCGGCTACCTGTTTGGCCCATCTTTCCCGGCTGGCGGAAGAGATCATCCTCTGGATGAGTCCTGAATTCGGGTTTATCGATCTGCCGGATAAGCTGTGTACCGGAAGCTCCATCATGCCCCAGAAGAAAAACCCGGACGTCGCCGAGCTTATCCGGGGCAAAAGCGGCCGCGTCTTCGGCAACCTTCTGGCCCTCCTTACCGTGGTCAAAGGTTTGCCCCTGACTTACAACCGCGATCTCCAGGAGGACAAAGAGCCCCTTTTCGACACCTGCGACACCCTCCTCCCGGCCCTGCGCTTGGCCACCCTTTTGGTGGAGGGGCTGGTCCCCAGGAAGGAAAATATGCGGGCGGCCTGCGAAGAAGGGCATTTGACCGCCACAGACCTGGCCGATTATCTGGTGATTAAAGGCCTTCCCTTCCGGGAAGCCCATCATCTGGTGGGACAGATAGTGGCCTTTTGTGAGGAGAAGGGGCTTCGTCTCTGGGAGGTCCCTTTGGAAGAATTCCAGAAGTTTACTCCCTTAATCGAGGAGGACGTTTACGAATGGCTAACCCTTGAGGGGTCAGTCAAGCGCCGTAAGGTTTTCGGGGGGACGGCTCCTGAAAGGGTAAGTGAGGCCATCAGGGCCGCGGAAGAGGAATTGGCCAAGGAGGCAGGGGCATGATCAAGGCCGTCAGGGGATTTAAGGATATTCTTCCTGGAGAGAGCGAGAAGTGGGCTTACCTGGAAAACCTGGCCCGCAAGTTTTTCCTCTCCTACGGTTTTCGGGAGATCAGGTTGCCCATCCTGGAGAAGACCGAGCTTTTCGCGCGCAGCCTTGGTGAGGCCACGGATATCGTCGAAAAGGAGATGTACACCTTTATCGACCGCCAGAAAGAGAGCCTTACCCTGCGGCCGGAAGCCACGGCGGGCATCTGTCGGGCGGTGATTGAAAACGGTCTTTACGCCCAGGGAAAGATCCTGAAACTTTTCACCATCGGCCCCATGTTTCGCCACGAACGCCCTCAGCGGGGGAGGCTGCGCCAGTTCCACCAGCTAAACGCCGAGGTCTTCGGAAGCAACGCCCCGGGAACAGACGCGGAACTCATCGCCCTGGCCCTGGACATTCTGGACGCCGGTGGGGCCCGGGGGCTGCGGCTTGAAATAAATTCCCTGGGGTGTCCGGTGTGTCGGCCGGCTTTCAGGGAGGCTTTGAAGAAATTTCTTACCGGTTTGCGAGAAAAACTCTGTGAGGATTGCCAGCGCAGGGTCGAACGCAACCCCCTCCGGGTGCTCGACTGCAAGAGGCAGGAGTGTCAGTCCCTTTACGTAGACGCACCCAGACTTGAGGATTTTCTGTGTCCGGCGTGTAAGGAACATTATCTCTCCGTGCTTAAGGATCTTGAGACCCTAAACATCACCTACGTCAAAAATCCCCGTCTGGTAAGAGGGCTTGACTATTACGTCCGCACCACGTTTGAGATAAAGGCCCCGGATCTCGGAGCGCAGGATACGGTGGCGGCTGGCGGCCGGTATGACGGTCTTGTCAAGGCCTTGGGGGGGCCGGATATTCCGGGGGTGGGGTTTGCCATCGGCCTTGAAAGATTCCTCCTGATAGCTGAGCTCCCGGAAGACTTAAGTCCACCCCTTGATCTTTTCGTGGCCGCTCTGGGTGAGGAGGCCAGGCGTTTGGTGTTACCCCTGGTAAGGAATTTGCGGCGCCACGGCCTTATGGTGGACCTGGACCACGAGGGCCGCAGCCTCAAGGCCCAGCTCAAACAGGCCAACCGTTTGCGGGCCCGCTTTGCCCTCATCATCGGGGAGAAAGAGCTCCAAGAAGGGAAGGTCCTTTTGCGCGACATGACCACCGGCGCCCAGGAGCCACTGGCTCAGGCCGAATTGGAAAGCGCCCTCTTGAAGCGGCTTTTGGCGTGAAGATCTTTCCCCTGGTTGTTTTTCTATTGGCCTCATTTGTCCACGGTTTGGCCGGTTTCGCCTTTGCTTTATTGGCGGTTCCGCTCCTTTCGCTGGTCTGGCCCTTAAAGAAGATCGTACCCCTTATGGCCCTTTTGGGCGGGACCATAAACGGCCTCCTTTTGTTAAGCCTGAGAAGACATTTTTATGGGCGACGGATCCTTACCCTGTTTTTGGGGGCCATCCCCGGGGTGGGGTTAGGGGCGACCCTGCTCTCCAGGGCCCCTGAGGAGGGGCTGCGGTTCATTCTGGCGGTGGTTTTGGTGGGTTACGGGATCTGGGGGCTCCTGAACCCAACGCCCCGAATCAGACTGGGAGACCGTTGGGGTTATTTCTTTGGTTTTCTGGCCGGGGCCCTGGGGGCGGCCCTTAACACCCCGGGGCCGCCGGTGGTGGTCTACGTCACCCTCAAGGGCTGGAGTAAAGACGAGGTAAAAAGCGCACTTCAGGGTTATTTCTTTATATTGGCCCTGCTGGTGATCGCGGCCCACTTCTGGGAAGGACTGTTGAATTTTAAAATTCTGGGCCTTTATTTCAAATATCTGCCCCCAGTACTTTTGGGGCTTTTTTTAGGTCACCTCTTTTATTACCGATTATCTTTTAAGGTTTATTTGCGCACCCTGTATGCTATTTTGATCTTGGCAGGTCTTTTGACCTTACCGCACTGACATGGAAGAGAAACGGAAATATCACCGGGTTGAATACGTCTTCAAGGTGGATTACCGCACACCGGAGGCCCTCTTTAACGAGTTTGCCGAAAACATAAGCGAAGGGGGCCTTTTCATTAAGACTTCCAACCCTTTGCCAGTGGGGACCGAAATAACCATTGAATTTCTGCTTCCTTTATTGAACGAGCCCATCAGGGTTAAGGGGCGGGTGGAATGGCATACGGAAATGCCCGGGGTCAGAAAGTCAACCCCCGGGATGGGAGTCAGTTTTCAGGGGTTAACCCCGAAGGATAAAGAAAAGATAAACCGTATCGTCCGTGCCCTGAGGCAAGTCTGATCCTGCCGCGTTTGACTCTCCCTCTGGCTTGTGCTATGTCAGAAGCAATTTATGCGGGAAAACTTGCGCTATTTTTTTGTCTTATTGGCGGATTTCCTGACCATCGGGATAGCCGCCGGAGGTTCGGTGGCCGCGGGGCTTTTGACGGGCTGGTTCATTGACGAGAAAGTCTTCCACGGGCGTACTTCCCCCTGGTTTACCGTAATTTTTGCCGCCTTTGGTATCGCCGGGGGTATTAAAAACGTATTTCTTCTCTCGCGCAAAATGAGAAGCAGGGAAAACAAAAAGAAGAAATGATCCGTTTTGAAGCCAGCGAAAGATTTATAAGACGTTTGAAGATCGCAACCTGGCTGCTCTTATTTTTGGTGGCCCTGGGCTTTTATCTTTTTTCAGGCCGCTGGGAAGAGGGGGTGAGCGTGCTCGTGGGGGGCGTGATAGCCCTTTTAAATTTCCAGTCTCTTCACCGCGACGTTAAAGGGGTAGTGCAAAACGTGGCTCACGGCCTTCAAACGGCCCAGCGAGCCACCCGGGTCTATCTTTTCAAGTATTACTTGCGTCTGATTGCTACCGCTATCGTCCTTTATTTTGTGATAAAACTCCAAATTATTAAACCTCTGCCGTTTTTGGTGGGTATTTCCTTAATTATGGTCAATATTTTGCTTTGCTTTTTACGGGAAGTTGGACGTAATTTCTGGCTAAAATTTAAGGAGGGTTAGTGGTATGGAACATCCATTGTTATTCCTGTGTTATCTCCTCCAGTTGCTGGGTATCCCTTCTGGCCCCCATTATTACGAAGAAGCCAGCCATTACGGCATCATGGCTTATATTTTCGCCCCTCACATGGTCCACAGCTATTTTGTCTGTCTCCTGTTAATTATCTTGATCAAGATCGGTCTTAAGCGGCGAGAATTCATTCCCAGAGGGGGACAAAACTTCTGGGAATTTGTGGTGGAATCCACCTATAATTTTACGGTGGAAAACGTCCCCCACGAAGAAGGCCCGGGAAAGATCAACCTGGTCCCCTATGTCTTCCCGCTCATTATGATGTTTACCGTCTATATCCTCTTTTCTAACTATTTGGGGCTTATCCCTGGTTTTATGTGCCCCACGGCCAATATTAACGTCACTCTGGGGCTTACCCTGATAACGATCGTGTATTATCACTTCCTGGGGCTCAGGTTCCAGGGCCTGCGTTATTTTAAGCAGTTTCTCGGGCCCATCCCTTATCTTATTCCTCTCATTGCCCCGGCGGAAATATTCGGGCATATCGGGCGTATCATTTCTCTTTCGGTACGGCTTTTCGCCAACATGATGGCCAAAGAGCTCCTGATTGGCATCCTGCTCTTTCTGGCCGGGCCCTTCCTGGCGCCTCTGCCCATTTTGCTGCTGGGTGTATTGGTAGCCTTTATCCAGATGCTCATTTTTATTACCCTTTCCCTGGCCTATTTTGCAGGGGCGGTGGAAGAGCATCATTAGTGATGAGACGGGGTGCGGAGAGGCCCTTTGCATCCCTCAAAGAGAAACCAAAATTTTAGGAGGAGGGAGTGGTTATGAAAAGAGTTTTAAGTTTAGCGGTTCTTTTTCTCCTGACAGGTGTAGCCATGGCTTTTGCGGCAGAGTCCACCCAGGCGGCTTTGGGCAACGGCTTCTTGGGCATGGTCGTCCTTGGGGCCTGCTTGGGGGTAGGTGTCGCGGCTAGTGGTTGTGGTGTGGGCATGGGTCACTGTGTCCGTGGTGCTTGTGAAGGTATCGCCCGCAACCCCGAACTTTCTGGTAAGCTTACCGTTACCATGATCTTGGGTCTCGCCTTTATCGAAGCGTTGACCCTCTACGCCCTCGTTTTGAGCTTCTACCTCGTCTTTGCTAAGCTCCCCGCTTTCATGAAGCTGATTGGGGCTTAATTTTCTAGCTTTTTGTCTAAAAGGCCGTGGGGGAACTCCTTCACGGTCTTTTTTATTGAGTTATAAAAACTAATCCCGGATTCTTTCAAAAAATCTCCAAATTTCTTTCTTGCTTTTTTTTTCTCTTTTTGCCTAAAATTTCCCAAATGTCTGATTTCAGGATCCCCGGAATTACGGTTTACCGGCTAGCTCTTTACGCCCGGGTCTTGGAAAACTTCCTTTCTGAGGGCAAAGAGCTTGTCAGTTCGGAAGAATTGGCCCGGGCCTGCGGGGTCAATTCCGCCCAGCTGCGCAAGGATCTTTCTTATTTCGGCCAGTTCGGGGTAAGGGGGGTTGGTTATTCCGTCCCGGCCCTTCTTAAGCACATCCGGCGTATTCTGGGTACGGACCGGGAATGGCCCATGGTCTTGGCCGGAGTAGGGCATTTGGGGCTGGCCCTGCTTAATTATGACCTTCTGCCCCAGAGGGGCTTTAAGTTTGTGGCGGCCTTTGACGTGGACGAAAAAAAGATTGGCCGCGTCATAAACGACGTTTACGTCTATTCCATAGAACAGCTGCCCTGGGTCTTAAAGGAACACCCGGTGGAGATCGGGGTTATCGCGACACCGGCCAAAGCCGCCCAGGAGGTAGCCGACCTTTTCATCGCCCAGGGGATTAAGGGGATTTTGAATTTTGCCCCGGTACGCCTTAAACACCCCAAGAACGTGGTGGTGGAACACTCGGACATCACCCTCCTTTTCGATAAACTGGCCTTTTATTTGCGCCGGCTGGACTAAGTCCAATCCGCGTCTTATTTTCTTCCCGCAAGGATTTTTTAAGTCAGGCGAAGATGGCACGTTTTATAGACCAGGTCAAAATTTACGTGAAAGCCGGAGACGGTGGCCCGGGTTGCGTAAGCTTCCGGCGGGAGAAATATGTCCCTCGCGGGGGGCCTGACGGAGGAGACGGTGGTAAGGGAGGGGACGTCGTTTTGGTAGCCTCCAGCCAGCTGCATACCCTCTATGATTTTTACCACCAGACCCATTTCCGGGCGGAAAATGGTCGTCCTGGTATGGGCAAGAAGATGAAGGGGCGGGACGGCAGGGATTTGATCCTGTACGTCCCGGTGGGCACCGTAGTCCGTGACGCCGAGACCGGAGAAATTCTCTATGATTTTACCAGAGAAGGAGAGCGCTTCGTGGTGGCCCGGGGAGGGCGCGGGGGGCGTGGTAACGCCCGGTTTGCCACCCCTACCAGGCAGGCTCCCCGTTTCGCTGAGCCCGGTGAGCCGGGTGAGGAAAGATGGATCATCTTGGAACTCAAACTTATCGCCGACGTAGGACTGGTGGGACTGCCCAACGCCGGCAAGTCCACCCTCCTTTCCCGTATCACCGCGGCCAAGCCCAAGATCGCAGATTATCCTTTCACCACCCTCACGCCAAACCTGGGGGTGGTGAAGCTTTCTGAGGAGCGTACCTTCGTGGTGGCGGACATTCCGGGCTTGATTGAAGGGGCTCATAAAGGGGTGGGTTTGGGCCTTGATTTTTTGCGGCATATTGAACGCACCAAAGTCCTCCTTTACGTGCTGGACGTTTCCAAGGGTGAGGAAGTCAAAAAAGACTTCGAACTGTTAAGGAAAGAGCTGGCCCATTATCACCCCTCCCTTCTGGAAAAACCCTCGGCGGTGGCCTTGAACAAGATTGATCTGGTGGCGGACCGGGAAAGATTGGCCCCTCTTAAGGCCTATTTTGAAGAAAAGGGTTATCCGGTATATTTGATTTCAGCGGTTACCGGGGAAGGAATCAAAGAACTTTTGGAAGGGCTCTGGCGTCTTGTTCGTAAGGCCCAGCCTGCAGGACCCCTTAAGTAAATGAACATCAGGTGTCAGTATCTCACCAGAGTACGGCGCATAGTGGTAAAAGTGGGTAGTGCCGTACTTACCACCGAAAGGGGTTTGGCCCTCGAAGTAATCAATAATCTGGCTGCCGAGCTTTCCCGTTTCAGACGGCAGGGATACGAAGTCTTACTGGTCTCTTCCGGGGCCATCGCCTGTGGGCGGCAAAAACTCGGCCTTAAGGCTCAGGGCTTTACCCTTACTGAAAAGCAGGCTCTGGCTGCGGTAGGGCAGGCGGGTCTCATCCAGACTTACGAAAGGTATTTTATTCAGTACGGTGAAAAGGTAGCCCAGGTACTCCTTACCCGTACCGATCTTGAGGACCGCAAACGTTATCTTTTGGCCCGTAACACCCTGCTTACCCTGCTCAAATGGCAGGTCATCCCTATCATCAATGAAAATGACACCGTGGCGGTGGAAGAGATCCAGTTCGGAGACAATGACCTCCTGGCGGCCATGGTGGTAGGGCTGGTCGGGGCAGAGCTTTTGGTGTGTCTTTCTGACACGGACGCCCTCTATAAAAGGGACCCCAGGGAGGACCCTGAGGCTGAGCCGGTCCGTTTGGTAGAGTGTGTGGACGAAAAGATCGAAGCCATGGCAGGTAAAAGGCCGGGACGCCTGGGGCGGGGAGGGATGGTTTCCAAACTCCGGGCGGCCAAGATGGTGACGGCGCTGGGGGTCCCCATGGTCATTGCCCCGGGTAAAGAACCCATGGTGCTGGAGAGGATTTTTGCCGGGGAGGAGATCGGTACCTTCTTCCTTCCGCAGAGGAGGATTTCGGCCCGTAAATTCTGGATCGCCTATCATTCCAGGCCAGAAGGCCAGCTTGTCCTTGACGCCGGGGCCGTTGAGGCCATTTTGGCCCGCAAAAAGAGCCTGCTCCCGGCGGGAATTAAAAAGGTCCAAGGGCAATTTGAGCGCGGGGCCTGCGTAGAGTGTCTGGACGAGCAGGGCAAGCGTATCGCTCTGGGGCTTTCTAACTTCTCTTCGGCGGAACTGCAACAGATCATCGGTTGTCGTTCTGACGAAATTGCCAAGCGGTTAGGGGTATGCCCCCGGGACGAAGTTATCCACCGGGATAACCTGGTGCTGGTGGAAGACGCCATAAGTAACGCCGCTTAAGTTTTTTCTGGCCAAATTACTGGGGCCGGTCAAAAATGGGATCAGCTCCCATTTTTTAGGAAGTTAAAATTCTATAAGAGCGGGCGGCTTGCTTTTGCGGGCCTGATAGCTTAAGCTTAGGAGAAAACAGAGAAGTTTTGGCAGATGGCTAAGATCGTTTCTATCAAAGACCGGAAGAAGACGCAACGGGGGCGGAAAAAGCGGCTGGAACAGCTGAAAGACGAACTTTTAAGGCTCCACGGGATTGATCTGGACCGCTTACTGGCCAACGAGCCCATCCAGGGGCTCACCATGGATGAATTTCAAGAGCTTACCGAACAGCTTTTAGAGGTCATTGAGCTTTTCTGCGAAGATCATCCCCACGTCACCGTTCAGGACCTTCTTTACGCTCTAGAAAGCCTTAAAGAAATTATCCGCGAATCAGCCATTGAACAACGTTAAGCCCGGGCCCGCCAGTCGGTGACGAAAGGCTTTAAGGCTTCCAGGGCGTCCTGTAACACGGTTTCAGGGTCTTTAGAGGCGTCGATTTTGACGTGTTTAAAATCTGGCAATATCTGGGTGTAAAGCTCGGCCACCCTGACCAAAAATTCTTTGGTTTCAAAGGTCTCTGGCTTGTAAAAGGGCCTTTTTTCTACCCGGGCCAAAGCTTCTTCAAGGGGTACTTCCAGGTATAAGACCAGGTCCGGGACCGGGGCCCAGGTCTCGTTTTGGCGTTTGAGGGCGGTAAGATCAAGTTCACAGGCGCCCTGGTAGGCCAGGGTGGAAAGATAGTAACGGTCGCAAAAGATGATCTTCCTGTCCTGTAGATTGGGGATCAAAAAGTTTTTGGCGTGTTCCCGGCGGTCACGCAAAAAGAGCTCCGCCATGGCCTGAGGGGAGATTTTGGAGCCTGAAGCCAGGTGTTCCCTGATCTTCTGCCCCCATTCACCTTCCGTGGGTTCCCGGGTAATAAGGACTTTTTCTCCTTCTTTTTCCAGGGTCTGGGCCAATTTTTTAAGGAGGGTGCTCTTGCCGGCCCCGTCCAGCCCTTCTACGGCCACCAAAAGCCCCGGCCGGTGAAATTCCACCGCGATCCGGTCCACCAGATGGTCCCTGGTTTCTGGGGTGACCTCGGCAAAAATGGCGTCTTTGCGTTGAAAAAGCTTTTCCACAAAGGGAATGAGCCCGTAGCCTACCGTGGCCAATACCGGCACCGGAGAGTCGAGGACTTTTAAAACGGCCTCCTGGAAGTTTTTGGAGAACAATTCCATCTTGCCGATTTCGTCAATCACCATCAATTCGTGAGGGTCGATTTCGTGAAAAGTAGGGAGAGCTACCTTTTCAAAGGATTCCACGTAAACCCGATATTTTCCCACCTGGGGATAGCCTTTTCCCCTTTTGGCCAGCCAGGCTTCCTTTCCATCCAGGGTGACGATTTTAAAACCGATTCTGCGGCCCCGCTCCCGGACTTCCCGGGTATAAAAACCCCGTTTGGGGCCCGGGATCTTTTGGACCAGGCGTTCTACCAGAGTCGTTTTGCCGCTTCCCGGCAGACCGTGGAGCAAGACGTTTTTGCGCCCGTGCAGTGGTAGCAGCATATCTCCCTCCTCACTGCTAAAAGATAGAATAACCTGCGGGCAATTTCATCTCTTTTTCCCTTTCTTTTTGATAGGTCGAGGGGATAAGAGCACGTAAGTAGCGCCGGTACCGCCGTCGCATTGACGGGCCGTGCAAAAGCCGATTACGTGTTTCCGAAAAGGGCCGCGGCGTAACCATTCGTGAACTTTGGTCTTCAAAACGGGCTCTCCTTTAGAGGAACGGCCCCGGCCGTGGATGATGAGTACACAGCGGTCTCCCCGGAGTAAAGATTCCTTCATAAAAACTTCAAAGGCCTCTTCCGCTTCCGCCACGCGTAAACGGTGCAGGTTAAGGACCCGGGAAACAGAAATACGGCCCGCGTGGAGGGCGTCAAAAAGTTCCTTTTGGAAACCCCGGACCAGCTCTTCTACGTATTCCGAAGTGTCCCTTATACGGATGCGAAGGAGTTCCTTCAGATCAAGGGTGGAATGGGGGCGGGGTTTGGTGGGGAGGGCCGCCAGACGCCAGTATATTTTGTCCCGGTCAAGGAGGCGTTTTACCCCGTGCATTACTTCTTCAAAGGAGACTTCGTGGGCCGAAAGAGAAGGGGGCCGTTCCGCAGGGAGCTCTTCTTTGGGGATACGGTCCAATATTTTGAAAGGACAGTTGAATCCCTTCTTAGAAGACATATTTGCATGATAACTCTTCTTATACGGGGAGCAAATAACGATTTGGTCAGGCCAAAAGGTTTTTAACGGTTTTGAGGAGGGTGGAAAAATTGTAAGGTTTGGGGATAAAGGCCATCCCTTCTATCTTTCCGTCCAAAGGAACGGATCCCTCAGGATAACCGGAAGAAAGCAACATTTTTACGTGGGGGTATTTTTCTTTTACGATCAAGGCCAATTTTTCCCCGCCCATTTTGGGCATTACGAGATCAGAAATAACCAGGTCTATTTTTTCTCTGGCAAGGATTTCTAGGGCTTCTTCCCCGTTGGCGGCTTCAAAGACCTGATAACCTGCCTCGCGTAATAGTTCTACGATCGGCTCCCGGACCAAGACGTCGTCTTCTACGACCAAGATCGTGCCCTGGCCTTTTCTGGCCAGCCAACAGCAAGTTTTTTCTTCCTCTTCTTTTGGTCTGGCCCCTTTAACCAAGGGCCAATAGATTTTGAAGGTGGTCCCGATGCCTTCTTCCGTATAAACGGAAATATGTCCCCCGTATTGTTTGACCAGAGAATAAACAATGGCCAACCCCAAGCCTGTACCTTCTCCCGGGGGTTTGGTCGTAAAAAAGGGGTCAAAGATGTGAGGGATTATTTCCTTGGGGATACCCGGGCCGGTGTCTGAAACAGAAAGGACCGCATATTTACCAGCCTTGGGTTCAAGTTGTGCCAGTCTGCCAGCTTCAATGTCTTTGGTTTCCACTTTGAGAAGGAGTTTTCCCCCTTCTTTCATGGCATCCCGGGCGTTAACGATGAGGTTCATAATGACCTGCTGGAGGTGGGTCTCGTCGATGTTGATGGAGATTGCCTCTTTTGGAGTCTCTACCCGAAGGGTTATTTTTTCGCCTAAAAGGCGTTGCCAGAAGTTTTCCGTCTCTTTCAGAAAACGGGAAAGGTCTACGGCTTTGATTTTTTGTGGTCTTTTGCCGCTAAAAGTAAGAAGCCGCTGGGTAATATTGCCGGTCCTTTCCAGAAGGAGGTTAATGTTACCCAGTATCTGCTCTATTTTTTCCGGCTTTTCTTTGTTTTGCGCGATAAGTTCCAGATAAGCCCGAAGAGAAGTAAGCAAATTATTGAAATCGTGGGCCAGCCCCCCGGCCAGGCGCCCAACCGCTTCCATTTTTTGGGCCTGCAAAAGTTGTTCGTGGAGCTTTTTCTCTTCGGTAATGTCTTTTGAGATATTAAAGACCAGTGGTTTACCTTCCAGCTGAATAAGAAAACAGATGCTTTTTAAGATGCGCGTTTGTCCGTCTTTGGCCCGCCAGCTAAATTCTACTTCGCTTTTTTCGATACCGCGGCATACTTCCTGGCAACAGGCTTTAGCACGAGCCCTTTCTTCTTTTACGATGAGGTCAAAGATCCGGTGCCCGACCAATTCCTGGGGTTCATAGCCCAATATCTTTTGTGCCGCGCTGTTGGCAAAGACTATTTTTTCGTTTTCAGGGTTGATACCCAGGATAAGAAAGGGGGCCTTATTTAAAATAGTTTCCAAGAGCAGGCGGTGTTTTTCCGCCTCTTCCTGGGCGATTTTCTTTTCGTGAACATCAATAGCGATGGCAAAGAGCCCCGTCTGGCCGTCTGGCAGTTCTACCGGTCCGTTAATCACGTAATACCACCGTCCGTCTAACGGACTTACCTTTTCCCAGGTAACAATCTTTTGCCCGGTTATTACTTCTTCTTTGGGACAAAAAGGGCAGGGACTCTCGCGCCGGTGAAAAACTTCGTAACAGGTGTGGCCTACCGGGTCAAAACCCGTTCTTTCTATCAAGGCCTTATTGGCAAAAACTACCTTGTTTTGTGGGTCGACTACGCTGAGAAAACCCTTAAAAGAGTCCAAAAAGGCCTTCCAAAGGGCCTTTTCTTTTACGGCAGGCTTTGCGGACCTGGGCGGAGAAGGAGCCATTTGACCTTAAATGCTTTCGACTATTGGGTTGTTCATTAATCAAAAAAATTTAATCATTAGTTTACTTTAATTCCATTTTCGGTTCAAAGATCAAAAGGGATTAATGGGGCCAGGGGTGGGGTATAAAGATTTTTTCAAAAAGGGCCAGGGCGTAACGGTCAGTCATACCGGCGATAAAATCGCAGACTTTTTGGTGAAGAGGGGTCCCTGCGGGATAAATTTCTTTGGCCCAGGGAAGGCCATTTTCTAGGAAATAAAAGTAGAGTTCTCGTAGAAGTTTTTTGGCCTTGACAAATTCCTGGTACACTACCGGGGCTTCGTACACCCTTTTAAATAAAAAGTCCCGTAATAAATCCATGGCGTAGACCACGTCTTCGTCCAGATGAAGTTTTCCGTCATCTGCCTTCAGGGTTCGTCGGACCAGGCTCGTCACCATGGTGTTGATGCGTTCAGAATGTCTGGTACCTAAAATTTTGACGCAATCAGGGGGGATATCCTTCTCTTTGATCACTTCTCCACGTAAGGCGTCATCCAAGTCATGGTTTAGGTAAGCGATAATGTCGGCCACCCGAACCAGCTGGCCCTCAAGGGTAGCCGCCAGTTTTTCCGTATTTCGGGGAAGAATGGGGCCCTTGCCTTTGGAATGTTTCAGGATACCGTCTCTTACCTCCCAGGTGAGGTTGAGCCCCTGGCCGTCTTTTTCCAGAAAATCTACCACCCGCAGGCTCTGTTCGTAGTGTCGAAACCCTTCAGGGTGAAGTTCGTTAAGGACCGCTT
>DROK01000153.1 GCA_011321895.1 Thermodesulfatator atlanticus | reverse complement strand
AGCTACGGCAAAAGTGACACCTCCTCCGGAGAAGTACAGATTACCAAAGACATCGAATTGGTTATCAAGGGCAAAGACGTTATCGTGGTAGAGGATATCGTCGACACCGGTTATACCCTGGAGTATTTTCAGGGAGTCCTCAAACTTCACGAACCCCGCAGCGTCAAGATCTGTTGTCTGATCGATAAGGCGGAAAGGAGAAAGGCCAAAATCAATATCGATTATTGTGGTTTTAAAATTCCGAAGGGCTTTTTAGTGGGTTATGGGCTGGATTTTGCCGAAAAATGGCGTCATTTACCGGGAATCTACGAGATAGTGGGGTAAGATGCGCTTTTTACGCTTTGTTATCGACTATTTCAAAAACAGTCCCTGGTATATGTGGGTTTTGAGGATCGGGCTGGCTATCCTGCTCTTCAAGCTTTTTATGTGGTCCAAGGCCCTAAACAACCTGCCCAAATAACAAATAAGATAAAAGGGGGCCACAGGCCCCCCTTTTATCTACCACCAGCTGATGGTTTTGTCCGCTTCAAAGATCATCTGAATGAGTTTATCGTAGTCCGCGTCTTCTTTGGCTTCATAAAGCTTGAATTCCATGGCTTCGTTGCCTTCGTTCAATATCTGGACCAACTTTTTGACTTCTTCGTTTGGTTCGTTACGGTAAACGTGCAACAACTTCATTTTAAGCCTCCTCTAAATGAGGTTTTTATTAGTCGGCGCAAGCCGGCGGAGGAGCGTGCTTCTGCCGCGGCAAACCGTAGCCGATAATGACGTCTGCTTCTTTTAACTTTTGGGCCAGCTCTTCCAGGGTGATCCCGGTAAGCCCGGCCTCTTCCAGGTTGTATTTCTTGGCCTCTTCGTCTTCGATGGTGTCTACCACGCAGAAGACGTCACCCTCCATGTCCCGGATCCATTCGATGTTCTCTTTAACGTACTCAGTGAGGGTGGGCATTTTATTGTAAAAAACGCAGCAGTGAGAATAGTGGTTTTCTACAGCAAGTCCCAGGGTGGACCGAATACAATCGCTGATATAAATCCGGTTAGCTACCAGAAAATATACCTTTAAAGATTCCGCCATGATGGACCTCCTTTAATTTTTAGAGGACAAAATACTTGCCACACTGATCTAGAATTTCGCCATGGAAGGCCTGGGTACGCATCTGTTTAGGGGTAAGGCCACCGGGGATGTCCGTTTCCACGTCAAAGCCTTCACAGGTGTATGAATCAGCACAGATGGCCAGGTCTTCTTCTGGGACCATCTGAACCAGTCTGGGAAAATCTGGCTGTTTGGTAAGGTGGATGGCCTTGAAGGTAAAAAAGATTTTTACCTTTTTTCCTGCCCTTTGGGCTGCTTCTACGATCTTCATTAAGTGTCCCATATATTGGGGATCGGTTACGAAAATACCCAGCTTATCCGGATCTTTCGCCATAATACACCTCCAGTTTTAAATTAACCTTTTTTGATATAAAAACGCATAAAACCAGAATCTTCCCTTTCTCCGAGATACTCGTGCCCCGCACGTTCACACCAGCCAGGGATATCGTTCCGGGAACCAGGATCAGTCCCGAGGACTTCCAGGATCTGGCCGCTCTTAAGCTTCTGAATGGCCTTCTTGGTCTTCAAAAGGGGCATGGGACAGGAAAGGCCTTTACAATCAATAGTCATGTCAGGCTTGATTCCTTCCGGGGCAATTTTGATGTCAGACATAATTAAACCTCCTTTAAATTGGTATTTAAATTTCCTGACCAAGTCAGGTTACATCTCTATGACCAACTTATTGGATTCCTCATTCCAGTCAATGATTACATACCATACCACCGCGATCAAGGTAATGAGGAAAAGGGTGCCACCGTAGCCCAGATATTCGGGCAGGAAGACGGCTTTGCCCAGGTATCCCTCCTCAATAACGTCATATTCGGCAAAGTAGTGACGCACGACGGAGTTGGAAAGGGCAAAGAAGATGGCCACTATCCAGAGCTTGATCTGTCCTTCGGCGACCCGCCAAAGGCTGCCGGACCCTCACCCACCAGCTACTACCATGGAGGCCCCGAAGATAAAACCTCCTACCAGGGCCCCTAGACCAAAAGTGGGTACTACGTACATCATCTCCGGTCTGATCTCTTGGTATTTGAGGATGGCTATTCCTACAGCCCCCAGGATGATGCTGACCATCAGGGCCTTGCCCATGGAGGCTTCACCGGTCATAAACGGTTCCCGTAGGGCGTTTACCATGCAGAAACGGCTCCGGTGCATGATATAGCCGATGCCCGCGGTAATGATCAGACACCCACCCAGGGTCTCAGCGTCTTCGATCTCTTCGCTACCAAAATAGGCGTAGGTAGCTACAATCAGCCCCACCAACAAAAGGAAGCCGATATAAGGGCCGATTTTACGCAAACTGATCTCAAAGCCTCCGGAGCTGGGAAAATGTTCCAATTCCCAGTAGAGGTACTTGATACCCACAATGACCCCGAAGATGAGACCCACCGCCATAGCCAAACCGTTGGCAGCCAGGTTATGCAAGGCAACGTAAAATCCTCCGACGTTACAACCCATGGCCATCGCCGAACCGATGCCCATCAAGATGCCAGCCACTATGGCTTTGATGTATTCGATCTTGGGCGGAAAACGCAGACCAAATTCCCGGGCCAGAAAAGCAGAGATGGCAGCGCCCCAGATAAAGCCGATATTTAAAATAGAAGATGAAAACTCAAGCGGGTGGGGCGGAGCATCTTCATAAAAACCTATCAGATAAAAGAACCAATCAGCCCAGTTTCTAAGCCCTCCTACGATACCCCAGGGCCGATACCAGGCTTCTAACAAAATACAGAAAAGGGCTAACATGACCCCCCCCATCAAGGGGGACCAGTTAGAGAGGGCGAAACTCTTCCAGGATCTTGAAATTGCTTCCTTGAACTCTGACATCTACCCCTCCTTAACCGAAAAAGATTATGATTTTTCTAATAGGCTGCCTCTAACAAAACTGAACGTCACTGTCAAACATATTGAAAAGAAAAAATGCGACCTTTTTCGAAAAAAAGCTCGATAAAGCTCTTCATTTCTGGTTAAAAGGCTTTAAATGACTTTTACCCCTAAAAAACACCTTTCAATAAAACCTCCTTCACAAGACTTGCCAAACAAAAAAGAGTAAAGTTTCTTTTGGCAATAAGGAGGTTGCCTATGAAAAGGCCCTGGTGGATGGTGATCCTGGCGGTTTGTCTCTTGGTGAAAGGAGCGTTTGCCATGGAAATAGCCCCCGGTCTTTATAAGACCAAACTTGCCAATGGACTCACTTTGATAGTGGAAGAAAACCACCGGGCCCCGGTGGTGGCAGTACAGGTCTGGGTCAAGGCGGGCAGCGCCTATGAGAAGGACAGCGAGGCCGGGATTACCCATCTCATTGAGCATATGATCTTTAAGGGGACGGATCGCTTTAAACCAGGGGAGATCGCCGCCCTGATCGAGAGTTTCGGAGGCAATATAAACGCCTTTACCTCC
Source organism: Thermodesulfatator atlanticus (assembly GCA_011321895.1). Classification (GTDB taxonomy): domain Bacteria; phylum Desulfobacterota; class Thermodesulfobacteria; order Thermodesulfobacteriales; family Thermodesulfatatoraceae; genus Thermodesulfatator; species Thermodesulfatator atlanticus_A. The sequence goes on along the minus strand of DROK01000153.1, from coordinate 8,418 downwards.
TATGATTACACCTGTTATCACGTTACCGGACCCAGCGAGATACTTGACACGGCCCTGGATGTCCTTTCAGACGCCGTTTTTCACGCCACTTTTGATCCCGTTGAGCTGGAGAGGGAAAAACAAGTAGTACTTGAAGAGATGCGTATGCGGCGGGACAAACCCGCTTTGGCCCTGGCTGAAGCGGTAATGAGTAAGGCCTACCTTAAATATCCCTACCGGCGCCCGATTATAGGGTATGAAAAGACGGTAAAAGCCTTTACCCGCGAAGATATTCTCAATTACGTGGCCCGCAGATACCGTCCCGTCCATATGGCCGTAGTAATCGTAGGCGACGTGGAGGCGGAGACGGCTTTGGCCAAGGCGGCCTCCTTCTTCGGAAAAGAGCCCAAAAAACCCCCGGAAAAGGTCACCTTTCCCGAGGAACCCCCCAAAGAAAAGCCGGTCCTGGTAACGGTAGAGAAAGACGTGCAGGAAGGATATTTCCATTTAGCCCTGCCAGGACCCAATTTACTGAGCCCTGACGCCCCGGTAGTGGACGTGATAGCGGCCTTTCTGGGTCAGGGAGATTCCTCGCGCCTTTACCGCAAACTCCAGCGGGAGCTGGGTATCGTGCACAACGTCTACGCTTATACCTTTACCCCTATGGGCCCCGGCCTTTTTGAGGTGGCGGGTACCGCCTCTCCTGAAAACCTCAAAGAGGCCCTCAAGGAAGCCCTGGTGGAACTTTTCCGTCTCAAATACGAACTGGTCCTTCCCGAAGAGCTGGCCAAGGCCAAAACCATGGTGGCGGCCAATTTTGTATACAGTCGGGAGACCATGCAAGGGGAGGCGCGCAAGCTGGGTGTTTTCGAGATGATCGCCGGGGATCCTCTAAAGGCCAAGGCTTATCTGAAGGCGGTTAAAGAGGTTAGCGAAGACGATGTCCGTCGGGTGGCGGAAAAATACTTTAGGCCGCAAGCGGTGGTAGCGGGCTTATTAGCCAAAGGGGTGTCCCAGATCCTCACCCAGGCCGAATTAGAAGAACTGGTAGAAGAGGCCGAACTTGAGGCCTCGGGTGTTTCAAGCGGGATGGAAAGGTGGGTGACTCCCACCACCAAAACGGTGCTTCCCAACGGGCTCACCGTCTTAATCACCCCCCAACACGATGTGCCGGCGGTTTCCGTGGCTTTGGTCTTCCCTGGGGGGTTGCGTTTTGAAACCAAAGAAACCAACGGCCTCTTCCGCACCCTGGCCGCCCTTTGGACCAAAGGAACACAGGAGAAATCGGCGGAAATGGTGGCCACCCTCATCGAATCCATGGGAGGGGAGCTGGAAGGTTTTTCAGGGCGTAACACTTTTGGCCTTAAGGCCTCCTTCCTGGCAGAATATCTGCCAAAAGGTCTTTCCCTCCTGGCTGAGGTCGCGGAAAATCCTCTCCTCTCTGAAGAAGAACTTTCCAAGATTAAGCCGGAACTTTTGGCGGCCATTGCCCGCCAGGAGGATGATCCCCTCCAGCTGGCCATCCGCGAATTTTATCGTCTCCTTTTCGAACCACACCCTTACGGCTTAAACCTCCTGGGGACGAAGGAAGTTATTGCCCGTTTAACCGCCGAAGATTTGAAGGAGGCCTACGAGAAATATGTCTTTCCCGGACGGGGAGTCCTGGCCATCGTGGGGGACGTGGACCCGGACCAGGTCCTCAAGATGGTGGAGGAGCTTTTTGCTTCCTGGCAGAAACCAGAAACGCCTCTGCCGCCGGAGAAAAAGCCTTCTCCCTTGCTGGAGCCCCGGCTTTCTACCATAAACGTGGAGCGGGAGCAGGTCCATCTCATTTTGGGCTTCAGGGGGCCTGACATCTTTGACCAGGACCGTTACGCCATGGAGGTCTTAAACGCCGTTTTGGCCGGCCAGGGTGGCCGCCTTTTTAAAGATTTGCGTGATAAAGAGGCCCTGGCCTATACCGTTACTTCCTTCTTGACCCTGGGGGTGGACGTAGGCGGCATAGGTTTTTATATCGCTACCGAGCCCGCCAAGAAGAAACGGGCCCTGGCGGGGCTCTGGCGCGAGATCGCCAGGCTCAACCAGGACGGCGTTACCCCCGAGGAGATCAAGCGGGCGCAGAAATGGCTGGTGGGGCGGTATCTCACGGGGCTTCAGACTAACAGCGCCCAGGCCATGGAGCAGGCGGTAAACGAAGTCCTCGGGCTGGGCTATAACTACGGCTTGCGCTATCTCCAGAAGATACAGTCCGTAGGGGTGGAAGATATAAACCAAGTGGTTCAGCGGTATCTGCAAAACCAGGCCTACGTCCTGGTCACTGTGGGTCCTCTTACGGAGTAGGGTGTTGGTAGATTTTGATGGTTTCGTGAATGGACTGGGCGATAGCCGAAGCCACCGCCAGCCATACCGCCATTTTGATACCCGTTTTGAAAGAGAAGGTCTGTTTAAAAATTTTGCGACAGAGGCCTCGCAGCATATAGGTGAAGACCCCGCTGTAAAAAAAGAAACCGAAGATCCAGCGTAAAGATTCTAAAAGGGTTTTGGATAGGTTTTCCGGGTAATACCTGACCCCAAACAGGATACATAGACAAATCCCTATCCCCAGTTCGATTTTCTCCTTTAAGGTGAAAGAGGGCCACTTCATTTTAACCTAAGGTTAACTTTTTCTACGTAAGGGCGAAAGGCCTTGGTCCCTTTGGCCTCGCTGACACACCGGAGAATTCCTTCACTTTTTACCAGCAGGCCCGAAAGGAGGGTTACCGGATAATCTTCAAAGGCCTCCGGCAAGAGGGGGGTACTTGGCCCCAGGAGGACGATTTCTCTGGCCTGTTTTAGGAGGGCCAAGATCTCTTCAAAGCTTTTGTTTATCAAAGTGACGGCGGTCACGATGGCCACCGTGGCCTGGGGGAGATAATCAGCCATTTCGGCCTCGGTTAGGGCTTCGGCAAATCTCCCTTCGGTGCGTTCAAACACCCACAATTCGCTTATTTTTCCCTTCATCCTCCGGGCGAGCGGTTCAAAATATCCGATCATGGCCACCTTGTCTTCCGGCTGCAGGCCGATGATTTCCAAAGGGTCTCCGGGCAGGAAATCTTCCCGGGGCTGGTTGATAATGGCGTTAATGGTGGCGAGCCCCACCCCGGCTTCAAGGGGGTGGGCAGAGAGAAAATAACGGGCTACCAGGTCTGCCGGGCGCCCGCTAAAGACCACCTCTGGTTCGAGCAGGTTACAGGTTTTTTTGTCTTCAAATAGGGTATAGGCCAGCCCGATAGCGCCGTTGTCCAGCTTTACCGCGGTGTAGCCCAGCCCGATACGGGTGTCCTGGACCAGCCGCCCCCGGCCTCTAGAGGCGGCTTTTTCCAGCAAGCGTTCGTAAACCTTCATGCCTTCTTAAGGCCGCAACTGCCAAGCTTTTCAAATTCAAGGGCCTTCTCTACGATTTTGTCCGCGATTTCGGCAAAAACCTTGCCGATTTCGCTCTCTGGGTCAAGGGCGGCGGGTTTGCCTATTTCTCCGCTTTTAGAAAGGTTCGGGTCCAAAGGGATTTTGCCAAGAAAGGGGACCCTTAAATCCCGGGCCAATTTTTCTCCACCCCCTTCCCCGAAGACGGGCACTATCTGTTCTTGGCCGTCAGGCCCCACCGTCTTGAAATAGGACATATTTTCGATGATGCCCATAATCCTGGTACCAAGTTCCTGGAACATGTGGATGGAGCGGGCCACGTCTGCTACGGAAATCTTCTGAGGGGTGGTTACTACCACCACCCCCCGCAGGGGAAAGACCTGGGCCACGGTAAGGGGGGCGTCTCCAGTGCCCGGGGGAAGATCAATGATAAGAAAATCAAGCACCCCCCAATCGATCACTTCAGCAAGCTCAGAGAGCGCCCGGTGGACCAGCGGCCCGCGCCAGATGATGGGCTGGCCTTCCGGGGCCAGGAAACCGAAAGACATTACCTTTATACCCCACCTTTCGGGCGGAACCAGGCGCTGGTCGCGGGAAAAGGGGCGTTCTCCTTCAAGCCCCATGAGCAGATGGACGTTTGGCCCGTAAATATCGGCGTCAAGGATACCTACTTTATAACCTTTTTTAGAGAGGGCTACGGCGAGATTCACTGCCACGGTGGTTTTGCCAACCCCGCCCTTGCCGCTGGCCACCGCGATAATATGGCGGACGTCTTTTAAGGCCTTTTTTTCACCCACCTCTTTTTTCTTGCCGAAAATCTTTTCTCTTTCTTCCGGGGTCATGGTGGTGAGTTCTACTTCCACCTCTTTTACCCCTGGCACTTTGGCTACCGCGGCTTTCACGTCTTCGGCGATCCGCCTTTTCATGGGGCAGCCGGCAATGGTCAAGGCCACCGTAACCTTTACTTTGTCGTCTTTTATCTCCACCTTACGAATCATGCCCAGATCTACCAGGCTGCGGTTAAGCTCCGGGTCTTTAACGTGTTTTAACGCTTCCAAAACCTCTTTTTCGGTGGGCATAAACGACCTCCTGTTTTTTCGCTAATTGCAAATCATTCCTAATAAGTATGGGCTATTCTAACACCAAGGGATAATATGGCCAGCCAAAAAACAGAATTATTGATGGGAGCATTTTTAGCCGGCATGCTTAATCGACTTGTTGTCATTACGTCCATACGTTAGTCATCGCGAGGCTCCCTCCACGCATTTTAAAGCGTGGAGGGGGCGTGGCGATCTCAGATCGTCACGGCCTCTACCGAGACCTCACGACAGAGATTGCTTCCCCCTGTCGTGATGATTTAACCACGACAGGGGTCGCAATGACTGAAGGGCTGATGCAGGCATGTAACGTATAGTATAAGATGTCGACTATTTGATGCCCCCATTAATAAAACGGTTTGAGAAAACTGTAAAATTTGGTGGCACAATATAATTTTTAGTGCTATGAAGAGCTTTATGTCGCTGGTCATATTTTGGTTACTGGGGCTTGTGCTGGTTTTCCCGGCCAGGGTTTGGGCCCTTGAGGTGCCTGCTGGTACCCGCAAGGTGATATTTTATGATGCCTCGGGCAAACCCTTAAAAGCCTTGGAGGATGAGGACGGGGATGGCTTCTTTGAGACGACTTATTTCTTCAAGCAAGGACGGCTCTCAAAGAAGATAAAGTTTGATCGGGCCCGGAGGCCCGAAGAGATTTTGGAATTTGATTCCTCCGGGGCCCTGCGCAGGCTTCTACTTGACCGTAATAAAGACGGAAAAATCGACAAATGGCAATCTTACCGTAAGGGAGAGTTGGTGCTGGTGGAAGAGGACCGCAATTTTGACGGGCAAATAGATCTCAGGGCCTGGATGAAGGCTTCTCGTCCCCAAAAGATCGAACGGGATGATGATCATGACGGTCGCTTTGAGGTCGAGGAGAGCTGGGGGCCGGAAGGGAAAAGGATCCTCCTTAAGGACTTTGACCAAAATCACCCCCGGGGTCAGGTTTATGCCCGGATTTTTTACCGGAAGGACCAGATTTACCAGCGTTTGCTCGACCTTGACCGGGACGGGTTTTTTGAGATCGAAGAACTATATCGTGAGGGTAAACGCTGCCTGGTGCTCAAAAAAGGTCCCAAGCCGGAAGCGTTTCTCTATCAAAACGGTCGTCTGAGGCACGGTTTCCGCGACCTTGATGGGGACGGCAAATTTGAAGAAGAATACGATTATGCCCGCAAGGTCTGGCAAAAGCTCACCCCGGTGGTAAGTCTTAAGGACTTAAAGGAGAAATGTCGTTGATGGAAGAGTTTTTCCAAAAAGGTGGCCTCTTACTCTGGCCCATTTTTCTCTGTTCCCTCTTGGGGGTAGCCATCTTTTTGAACCGTCTTCTGGTCTTGCTCAGATTAAAAAGGGAAGAAACCGACCTCGGTCCCCTCTTAGTCGGGGATGAAAACAAAGAAATTGTTTTTTCCCGCCTGGCCCGGGAAAATAGCCCGCTGGGCCGCATGGTGAAAGAAATCAGCCCCGTCTGTTGCAGGGATCGCGCCCTGGTAGAAAACGTACTGGCGCATGTTATCGATCAGGAGATAGCCAGGGCCAGCCGCTATCTGGAACACCTGGCTACCCTGGCCTCAATAGCCCCGCTTCTTGGCCTTCTGGGGACTGTAACTGGCCTCATAAAGGCCTTCATGGTGGTAGAACGGGCCGGAGGCAAGGTGGACGCCTCCATGCTTGCCGGCGGTATCTGGGAGGCCATGCTCACTACCGCCGCTGGTCTTTCGGTGGCTATTCCGCTCATTATCGGACACCGTTATCTGAGCTCTTTGGTGCAGCTTTACGAAGAGCGGCTCCAGGACCTGGCCATAAATCTCCTAAAATTTATTTATATGAACCATGAGAAAAAGAAAGAGACGAACTGATAACATCGATATTCCGGTAACCCCTTTAATCGATATTGTCTTTCTTTTGTTGATATATTTTTTGCTTACTAGTCATTTCATTAAACAACAGTTTATTAAAGTTGATCTTCCAGAAAGCAAGACAAAATCAAACTATGTAGAAAAGAAGCTCCTGACAATATCAATTACAAAAGAAGGGTCTATTTATCTGGATGGTAAGCCTATAGAAAGAAATAAATTGAAAGAGGCTCTTTCTTTGGCCAAACGTGAAGGTATTGAGCAGATAATTATAGAAGCTGACCGTAACGCCCGCGTTCAGATACTGGTTAACGTTATGGACCTGGTGAAAGCTTCCGGTTTTGAAAAAGTCATGCTTAAAACCATTGAGATCTCAGGTGCCTCCTAAGAACATCGCTGAAAAAGAACCGAGTCTGGCGATATTTCTGGTTATTTCACTGTTAATACATTTGGTCCTTTTTAAGCTTTTGGCCTGGCGTGTGGTCAACTTATCCTCGGAAGCCGAAGGCAACCCGGTAAGTTTATCCCTTAAGATCAGCAATCCTGTCAGTAATCCGGTGGCAAGCCTTAGTCCCCCCCGCGTTCCTTTACCGGCTAAGGCCCCCCTTTCCCGGATCAAGATAGTCCAGCCAGAGGGTTCAAAGCCGGTTTTTCCGGTAAGCGATTTTGGGCCTGTAGATTCGACGGCGGAGCCCCTACCGATCAGGGTAACAGAGGTTTCAAAAGATAATTTTTCTTCGCTTCCCAGCCTCCCTCCCGGGGCCCCGCGAGAAAAGGGGAACAAGGTCCTTAGAACAGGCTATCTTTCCCGCGTCATCGCCCTGATTGACCGGGCCAAAAGATATCCTCTAAGGGCCAGGTTGGCGGGTTACCAAGGAGACGTAAAAGTTTCTTTCGTGATTGAGGCTGACGGCAGGGTGCAGGCGGTGCGCGTCGTGCGTTCCTCAGGCTATGCTTTATTGGATAAAGCGGCCCAAAAAACAATATGGCGGGCCGCGCCCTTCCCCCCACCGCCCCGGGAACTCTCTCCCCCCCTTGAATTGACCGTAAAAATATCCTTTGTGTTACAGGAAAATCATTAATGGAAGCATCTTTAGGCGGCATGTTCTAGGATCCGTTCCCATTTTTTCGGAACGAAAAATGGGAACGGGAAATTCGAGCGCCCTGGAGTTGAAGTCAGAAGGGGCGGGAAATCAAATTTTACCTGGGGCAGATAACCTCTTTGACAAGCGCTACCCCCTTTGTCAAAGGCTATCCATGCCCGGACGCTGGATAAAGGTGGGCCTTAGCGGAACCTTCTAAATTTTTGGTGTGTTATATTTCTTCCAAAGAAGGGGGTGAATCCATGCCTGATAAGGTAAAAGTTTCGGATCTTACGGTAGAGGAGCTTAGAACCATTGTCCAAGAGACCGTAAGGGAAACCCTGCTCGAAATTCTCGATCCGGACTATGGGCTTGAAGTGCGTGAAGAGCTTCTTGAAGAACTTCGAGAATCTGTAGAACGGGTCAAAGCTTGACCGCTCCTCTGCGGCCAGAGTGTTAAATAAGATTCGCTGGTTTGCAGAAAAATTCCCTGCGGTCAAACCTGTTCCGCTTACAGGGAAGCTTAAAGGGCTTTTCAAGCTTCGGGTGGGAAATTGGAGGGTGCTTTACACTTTAGAAGAAGACAAGCTCGTGGTTCATGCTGTGCGCCACCGTCGAAAAGTTTATCGATTTTAGCTTGATGACTGTGCTTCTGGCAATTTGTTCATTTCGTTATTAGCAGAAAATTTCTTTAACCCATGGCAGTGATAGTGACCAATTCCGGGATGTCGGGCTTTGATGTTTGGCATTTTTTGTAAAAAGAGAGTAGATCATCCCCCTTTACGCCCTTGATGCGAAAGCTGGGTTTATTTTTGGTAGCAAATTTGTCGTAATCGTGTCAAAATGGTTTTGACAAAAGTCGTCCATTGGGTTAAAGCCTTTAAAGCTCTTTTACAGTCAGGGTCTCAGGTGCCCCGTTACGGGGATAATCGGGAAGTCCGGTGCAAGTCCGGCGCTGGCCCGCAACCGTGACCGGGGACGAAAGCCGCTAACCCCTTGATCCGT
>DROK01000152.1 GCA_011321895.1 Thermodesulfatator atlanticus | reverse complement strand
CCCCCCATCCCGGAGAATTGGCCAGGTTTTTGGCCATTAACAAAGAAGAGATCCAAAAAGACCGTCTGGCCGCCGCCCGTTATACCGCGCAGGAAACCGGGGCAGTGGTGGTGCTCAAAGGGGCCGCCACGGTCATCGCCGCCCCTGATGGCCGGGAAGCGGTAAACTCTTCAGGCAACCCCGGTCTGGCCAGCGGCGGAAGCGGAGACGTACTGACCGGCCTCATCGGGGCCCTCCTGGCCCAGGGTTACGAGGCCTTTGTCGCCGCCTGTTTGGGGGTCTTTCTCCACGGCCTGGCGGCAGATATCCTGGCCCAGAGGAAGGGGCCTTACGGTTATCTGGCCAAGGAAGTGGCGGAAAACATCCCCGCCGCCCTTAAGGAAATTACCCTGAGGAGGAACTTCTTTGGAAGCCGTGACCACCTCTGAAGACCAAACCCGGGCCCTGGCAGCCAAGCTTGGCGCCAAACTCAGGCCCGGAGACGTGGTCCTGCTCTTTGGCGAGCTGGGGGCCGGAAAGACCACTTTCGTGAAGGGGCTGGCCAGGGGGCTTGAGGTGCCAGAGGATTATTACGTGCAAAGCCCTACCTTTGCCCTCATTAACGAATATCCCGGGCGGGTGCCCCTCTACCACGTTGACCTGTACCGCCTGGAGCCCGAAGAAACTTATGACTTGGGGCTTGAAGAGCTGGCAGCGCAGGGGGTGGTGGCCATCGAATGGCCGGAAAAACTTCCCTTTTCCCTGGGGCGAAGGGAAATAAAGGTTTATCTTGAGGTATTAGCCCCTGAAAAACGTAAAATAAAAATCGAGGTTCCCCATGATCTTTAGTCCTTTTGCCCTGATTTTCTTCATCTTTTTCTTTTTTCTGCTTATTTTCCTCTTTGTCTTTATCCATATCGGCCTTATCACCATCGCGGCGGGAAAGCTCGGGTTGAGCGGAGACCAGATCCTCCTCTTCCTCCTGGGGTCCCTTATCGGCAGCCACATCAATATTCCGGTAAAACGCATCCGCCGAGAGGTCGAACTTTACCCGGAACAGACCGTGATCACCTTCTTTGGCATGCGTTACGTGGTCCCCAGGCCGAAAGAGCCCCGCTACACCGTGATCGCCGTAAACGTCGGGGGCTGCCTTATCCCGGTGCTGGTCTCCTTCTACCTCATGGTCCACAACGGCCTCTTCTTGACCCCCCTTCTCGCCACGGCCATCGTAGCTGCGGTGTGTTACAAACTGGCCCGTCCCGTGCCGGGGGTGGGGATCGCCATCCCCATGTTTATTCCCCCGCTTCTGGCCGCCCTGGTAGCGCTTTTGATCGCCCCGGAAAAGGCCCCGGTGGTGGCCTATATCTCCGGGACCATGGGTACGCTGATAGGGGCCGATCTCCTGCACTTACGCGACGTCAACCGTCTTAAGGCCCCGGTGGCCTCCATAGGCGGGGCCGGTACCTTTGACGGCATCTTTCTCACCGGCATTATTGCCGTTATCTTAGCCTGAATAAGGGTAGCTTCTTCCGAAAAGGGCGGCTCCGTAAAGGACGGGATAAGGGTGTTTGATCAAAAAGACGGGAATCCGGGCCAGAAAATCCTTGAACCGCCCCTTGGCCAAAAAGCCCTCCTGAAAGGGTCTTTCGGCGATGAGCGGGAGGAGCTTGGGCGCTATGCCTCCCCCGAGCATTACCCCACCGGTGGCCAGGCAGGAAAGGGCCCAGTTCCCCGCCTCTTTGCCGTAAGCGTAGATGAAGATCTCAAGGGCCTTGCGCGCCAGGGGGTCTTCTCCTGAAAGGCCGGCTGGGCCGATCTCTTTGGCCGAAGAAAAACGGGGGGTTACCCCTTCCCGCTGACACAAAAATTCGTAAATATTTTCCAGCCCCGGACCTGAGACCACCCTTTCCACACTTACGTGGCCGAAACGGCGGGCCAAAAACTGGTAGAGCTCCCAGGTGAGCTCGTCCCAGGGGGCAAAATCAACATGCCCGCCCTCAGTGGCTACGGGTACAGGAGAAGAGAGGTGGCGTTTGATGAGAAAAGAACGGCCAAGCCCGGTACCCGCCGCCAGCACCGCTACGTTACCCTGTGGGTCCCGGCGCCCGGGCTTAAGCGGGTAAAGATATTTTTTGTCCAGGTGGGGTACAGCGTACGCCAGGGCCTCCAGATCATTAAGGAGAAGGACCTCATCTACCGCCAGGGCCCGGGCGAGCGCGCTGGCCGAAAAACGCCAGCCCACGTTTACCATATCTACCCGGCCCCGCAGGACAGGGCCAGCTACCGCCAGCGAGACGCGCTTAGGCCTGGCCCCGGTCTCCGCCAGATAGGTCTTGATCAAGGCGGTGGGAGACCTGAATTGCCGGGTGGGGTATTGCTTTAATTTTTGCGGCCGGGCAGGACCTTTAAGGGGATAGAAGGCCAGTAAAGTCTTGGTTCCACCCAGATCCCCGGCCAGCAACATTATTTTTTCTCTTTGCTGCGATAATACTGGTTGTAGAGCTCGACCACGTGGTCGGTGATATCGATGCGTTTGGAAGTCCAATAAACACCGGGGATGCGCTTTTCGAGAATGAGGTCGTAACCCTCTTTTTGGGCCATTTCTTTAACGACCTTTTCCAGGTCTTTCATAATGGGTTGCAGGGCCTTCTCTTCGGCCTGTTTCATCTCATACTGGGCGTCTTCCCGCTGGGCCTGGTATTCCCGGAGCATTTTCTGGTACTGTCTTTCTTTTTCCTGACGCACGTCTGGGGAAAGGAGCGGGGCCTTCTTTTCCAGGTCCTCTTTAAATTTACGCAGTTCCTCTTCTTTGGCCTGAAGTTTTTTCTTCAAGACCTCAAACTTGGCCTGCAGTTCCTTAAGGGCCTTCTGGCCGGCCTCAGACTTGCGCACCACGAGCTGTAAGTCGATAACCCCGATCTTGATTTCTGCCGCCTGCACCCCCACACTTACTAATAAAAAGGCTAACGCTAACACCCAACCAAGCCTCTTCATCCAAAACCTCCTTTACTTGATGATGACTAAATCCACCCGCCGGTTTAAGGCCCAGGCCTCCTCGTTGTGGCCAGGGTCAAGGGGCCTTTCCTCACCAAAACTTACCGTCTCAAGCCTTTCCGGAGAGACCCCAAGATTTACCAGATAGCGCTTGACGGCTAAGGCACGTTTTTCCCCCAAAGCCAGGTTATACTCGCTTGACCCACGCTCGTCGCAATTGCCCTGGAGTTCAAGCCTCACCTCAGGGTGCGCGAAAAGATAATCCGCTGCCTCCCGTAACCTCTCCTTCATGTCGTCCCGGATCTGGTAGGAATCAAAATCGAAGAAGATGGCCTTAAGCGGGGGCGTGCTCCGCCCGTAGATCAGCAACTCGGAACGGTGTTCCTCCACCCAGGCCTCGCTCCTGGGCGTAAGGGCCTCTTCGGCAAAAGAGGGTTCGGGAAGGGTTTTGGCCTCTTCAGGAGGGGCCGGGGCAGATGGGGCCTCTTGCCCGGCAGGGGGTTGGGCAACCTCTGGGGGCGGGGCCCCGGTCGGGATCTCCTTTTTGGCACAAGAAGCCAACAGCAAAAGGGAAAGCACCAGATACCATATCTTTTTCATCCCGACCTCCTAAACCCCGTAACCTGTAAGATCAAGTTCCAATAAAAAATCTCCGGTCCAGGCCTCAAGGCGCCGTCGCATCAGGCTGGTTATCTGGTGGAGCAGGACCAGCTCCTCGTTTAAGACCTGGGTAATATGGGCCATCTGGGCCTCGGTCAGCCGCTGGTGGTGCCGAATACAGAAATAGTCCCGACAAAGCATGGGACGGGCCAGTATCTTGCATCCCCTTGGCCCTACAAAGAAACAGCGCCCCGGCACTTCCCTCTCCTCCGGAAATTCCACCCCCAGCAAGAGGTTGAGCAACAGAATGAGCACGGTGCATTCGTTTTCAAGGCCTATCTTACAACACCCCTTCTGGTCGATGACCGAACAGCGGTAACATTCGTCAAAGGTGCCAGCCTCCTCCATGG
>DROK01000151.1 GCA_011321895.1 Thermodesulfatator atlanticus | reverse complement strand
ACTCGAGCAGGTACTTTGGTGCTCTTGAAAAATTGTCAATCCACCAGCGCGTTTCTTTGGTATAGAGATAAACGACCTTTTTTTTAGGATAAACCCTTTTTATTTGCAAAAGAACCTCTTTAGGTGTAGGAAAAAGATAAAAACAACAAACTGAGGAATCAGAACGACATTTTGTCACAAAAAAAGCATAAATTTTATATTTATTTTTATATGGCAATGCTTTTTTAAAAGCTAAATCTCCTAAAGTAATAACTATTTTGAGATCACCATTAAAACACTTATCCACTCTATCCAAAGAGCAAATTTGGGCATTACTCTTTTCAAATTTATTTACCACTTCTTTGTAAAAGGGAATGTCTTCTCGATAAAGGATAGCTACTTGAGCAGCAAAACATTTAACGTCAAACAAACAAAAATATATAAAAACAAACCAAAAAATTATTCGCATTAGAAAAACTCTAAGGTTTTATTAAAAATAAATCTGCAACTTGACCCCGATTGTTCTTCCAGGATTTAAATAATTATCAATATAAAAATGAGATAAATCAGGATATTTATAATGATGGTCCCACATGTTATAAACACCAATTGTCAATTCATAAAGTGGATTAATATAGCGCACAATCACATCAGAAATAGAGTAATCCTCAATCTGATAAGAAGGCCAGCTACTCAAGTAGTAAAATCTATAATCAAATGAAATCCCCCTTAATAAATGTTTAAAAAAATTAAATGAAAAAACATGATAAGGAACACAATGGAAACCTTCTGCACTTGAATGATCTAAATAGGCATAAGAAAACAAAAAATAATCAAGCTTACCAAATATATATTTCCCTTCAATTTCTATACCCTGTGTATGAGCGTCAGATGGCGAATTTTTATAATAAAAATTGAAAAATTTATCAGGAGCCAAATATATTAAGTCATCATAATTATGATAAAAGTAAGTAATACCAAACTGAAATGCAGGAGAAGAATAAAACAATCCTATCTCGTAAGATTCCATTTCTTCTGCATCTAAAGAAGGATTACCAGAGCGGGGCAAAACAGGACAACTCTTAAGATATAGCTCACGAAAAGAAGGAGCCCTAAAACCTTCCCCATACAGAAGTTTTAAATACCAAAACTTTTTCAGATTAAAAACTAAACCAGCCCGAAATGACAAATTATCACCAAAATCGTCATACCAATCATAACGCATACCCAGTGTTAAAAAAATGTTCTTTCTAATAGTATATTCATCCTGCAAATACAAAGAATAATAAAATCTATCTTGTTCTCTAAGCCAACCAAAAACATCTGATAAATCAACAAGATACGCAACATTACTATAGCAACGACCATTAGAGCAGGGGACAACATTTTCATAATACTTGGGATCATTTATAGTATCATTTTGAAAAACAAGACCACCAAACAGGCGATGATCGCCAAAATTATAGCGAGATTTCAACTCGTATCTTAATCTGTAAATATCCGTTTTTCTTCTCCACTTCAAACCATAAGGAAAGTAATAAACATTATTAGATACATCTCTAATTATGGAGCCTCTTGGATAAAAATCAGCATACAAATCGTGATAATAATAAGAAAAGTGGAACAGCTGCTCAATTGATACAGACTTAAAAGAGTTTTTATAAAACATATTAACCATAAAATTTTGGCGAGCAAAACGAGATTTATCAGAAGGAACACCGCTTAAATTATAAGGTATACCACTGGCATGATTTATATAGAAAACATCAAGAACAAGATCTTTCCAGGAAAAACCAGCATAAACTTCTTGTCTCCTTTCCCAGTCAGAAGTATGATGATATCTAGGTAGATTTTTGCTGAGGGAAAATAAAGGAAAAACAGAGAAACGATCCCGTTTGACGAAAAGAGACGAACTATTTTTATCTCTATGGACAAAATCAAACCATAAGTTAAAATCCTGATTCTTCTTATCAAGCGCCAAATTTATTTCATCAAAGTCATAGGTCCCGCGCCAATATCCTAAATGATCCAGATAATCTCTTTTAAGAATTATATTAATGACTCCGGTAAAGGCCTCAGAGCCATACAGGACCGAACCAGGACCTCTGATTACTTCTATTCTCTCAATCTTATCCACCGAAAGATCGGCGAAGAATAAAGTCCCTCCTCCAGTCAAAGGATTATTAACCGGTATACCGTTTAAAAGAAAAAGTATTCTTTCACTTCCGGCAGAATAAACGCCCCGCAAGCTCACTATAGGAATACCGGAAATATCTAAACCCACAATGAGGCCGGGGACCAAACGCAGGGCCTCAAGCACCGTACGCGCCCCAATATTTTTTATTTCTTCAGCGGTTATAACGGTAACAGTAGAAGGGGCTTCAAATTTAGATTGGGGATGTCCCGTGGCGATATTGGCTAATTCCAGATACGAAATTTCAGTTTCTATCTCTTCGGCTTTTAATTGAAAACCCCCAAAGAACAGTATCAGACAGAAAAAAAGGGCAGCAAAAATGCTTTTGGCGTAAAACACTTGATACCCATATTAAGGGAATTTTGGCTATTTTAGCAAAAAAGGAGGGAAGAACAAGAAGAATTAGCCCTTTTCTCGTTGAAGACAATCTTTACAGAGACCGCGCAGCTCCAGATAACGCTCTTTTATCTCCCCCCACTCTTTCAATTCTTCCGGCAGGGGTATCTTTTCTATTTCAGGCCAGGAGAAGTCAGTTATACGGTGACATTTGCTACAGACCACGTGGTGGTGCGGGGAGACGTTAGGGTCAAAACGAGCCTTATCGTCTAAAGAGTAGATCTTCTTGATGAGACCGACCTTTTCGAAGGTGGCCAGGGTGCGGTAAACGGTATCTAGAGAAATGGTGGGGACTCTTTCCTGGACCCGTAAAAATATCTCCTCTGCCGAAGGATGATCGTCTGCTTCCAAAAGGACCCGATAAATTTCTAGCCGTTGGTAGGTGAGTTTGATGCCATGTTTTTCACAAATCTTCCTGAATTCAGCCAATATATCGGACGAAACACTCTTTTCTTTCATTTTGTTACGCTGCCAATTTTAAAAAAATTTTTAACAAAGATAACTCAAAAAGTCTACTTTAAAATCATTTTTATGAAAAGTTTTATAACAAAACAAAAAAGGCCCCTTTCCGGGGCCCAGGCTAATATCAGTTAGCTTTGTTTATTTCAGGCTTATGGCCACGTACCGTCTGAATTCACGGTCCCTGACCAAAAATAACACCCGGCCCGTCTTTTTACTCTTGGCCAAAGCCCGGGCCAGGTCCTCCATATCTTTGACCTTGACGTGGTTTACCTCTTCGATCAACATGCCTGGTCTCAGGCCCGCCAGGGCAGCAGGGCTTCCCGGAGCCACCCCGGTAATGATCACGCCCTCCTTAACCCCGTAGCCAAATTGTTCCGCCAGAGCCGGGGTCAAGGGCTGGACTTCCAGGCCCAATTTGCGTAAAAATTCATTTTGTCCCGTCATCAAAGCCAGACTCTGAGGCTGGGTCCCGATCACCACCTCCAACACCTTCTTCTTACCCTGACGCACCACCACCATTTTTACTTTGGTCCCCGGAGGCGTCAGGGCTACCATCGTGCGCAATTCCGCCACGTTTTTGACAGGTTTGCCGTTGTACTCGACAATAACGTCGCCCGGTTTGAGCCCGGCCCGCTCTGCCGGAGAATTCTCCGCCACTTCCGTCACTAAAGCCCCTTCCGGCTTTTCCAGGCCAAAAGACTTGGCCAGATCTTCGTTCAGTTCCTGAATTACGACCCCTAACCAGCCCCGGGTGACCTTGCCCGTCTCGATCAGCTGTTTGGTAATGATCTTGACCATATTGATGGGGATGGCAAAGCCTATCCCCATATAACCCCCTGAACGGGTAAAGATAGCCGTGTTCATCCCCACGGCTTCCCCCCGCAAATTAACCAGCGGTCCGCCGGAGTTGCCGGGATTGATGGCCGCATCCGTCTGAATAAAATCTTCGTAATCCGTGATCCCTACCCCGGAACGCCCTTTGGCACTAATAATCCCGACCGTTACCGTTTGGGTGAGCCCAAAGGGATTTCCGATGGCCAAGACCCATTCCCCGACTTCTATCTTGTCCGAATCACCCAGGGGGAGCACCGGCAAATTGTCGGCGTTGATTTTCAGGACCGCCACGTCTGAAGCCGGATCCGTCCCCACGATTTTGGCCTTAAATTCCCGGCCGTCAGCCAATTTGACCGTTACCTTGTCGGCATCCGCCACCACATGGTTGTTAGTGAGGATGTAGCCGTCTTTACTGATGATAAAACCAGAACCGGCCCCCATCTGGCGAAATTTGCGCGGGAAGCGGCGTCCAAAAAAACGCTCAAAAAAATCTTCCCCAAAAAAGTCAAAAGGGCTACCAAAAGGAAAGGGCTCCAGGGCCGGCCCCCGCCGCACTACCGTCTTTTCCACCTGCACGAACACCACCGCCGGGCCAGCCTTTTTGGCTACTTCGGCAAAGGCCTTGGAAAGTTTAAGGGCCAGGGCTACGGATTGGTCCTCAACGGTCGCCTTGGACCCTTGAGTGGGAGCTTCCTGCTCAACTTTTTTGATTTTTAGGATTTCGTCTAAAAAAGAGGCCCTGGCCTGTGAAGAACCGGCAAGGCTAAATACTAAAAAGAACAATAGCATTAATACGCGCAGCATATTCCCTCCTATGCGCCCATTTGCTTTTCGGTTTCCTCTTCGACTTCTTTGGGTTTGGCGGCCAACGCCTGCCAACGACTGCGGATATAAGCCCTTACCTCCTCTATATCCTTTTCGACTTCTTCTTCGTCCCGACCCTGGAGCTTGGCGATCTCGGTAACGCTCAGACCGTCCAGGACGTGCCAGACAAAAGCCTGGCGTTTTTCTTCCGGGACCCGGGAAAGCTCCCGCATAATCAGGTTTGACAATTCTTCCGCGGAAAGCTCTTCTTCCGGCTCCACTACCTCTCCGGCCGGCAGGACATCCTCCCAGCGCAGCCTTTCAAACTCTACGAAGTACGGGCTTTCGAAGTCCTCTTTGAGCTTGTAACGTACATCGTCCAGGGGAACGGTATCCTCGATGGGGATGGCCACGTGACCCTCCTCGCGCACTTTGGCAATCTCTCGGCGAATGATCTCGACGATCTTTTTATGCAAAGCATGGGCCAGATCCCCCATGGCCACGATCTGATCGTAATGTTCGTAAGCCCAGAGGACCGCTTCGTCTACCACCTCGCTGGGATCCAGGTACTCTGGAGGCAGCTCCCCGGTTAACTGGTGAAAGAGGATTTCTCGCCGGGCCATGCGGTAAAGGTCCCGCAGCAAAGGCCGCAAACGATCCAAAAAACGCTCCTTGAGGTCTGCCTGTTTGTCTACCGCAAGCTCCGGCAACGCCTTGGCCATTTCCTGGACGTAATGTTGACGACGTTTATAGATATGTTCTCCCCTCAATTCCGCCAGGTGGCGCGCCAGCTCTTTCTCCAGTTTTTCCCGGGCCATCTTAAAGGCCGTTTTCATCTGCTTGTGCTCTCCCCGTGCCGAGAGAACGGCCTGAGGCACCGAAAGGGTAAGCTGGACGAAATAGCGTTTCTTTTTCTCTATGCCTTCCACCACCACCCGCAAATGGACCAGGTCGGGATCAAACTTCTTGGTCAGTTTTTCAAAACGTTCTATCAATTTGGCTACGTAGCGCTCAGCCAACTTTTTATCTGCTGGGTTTATATCCCGGTACGTCACGTGATATTGCATCTCATCACCTCCTTAACCTAATCTTTGGCAAAATGGACACCGTGAAGCTTCTGCTCCCCTGAGGGCTGACCAAAAAACTGGGGACGCTCAATTTCCATAATGATCTTGCCCCCGTAAAAGACCATTACCGTCCCCGTAGACTCGCTCACCGTAATGGCTACCGCCTGGGTAATCGCGGTAATAGCTGCCGCTGAACGGTGCCGTGCTCCCAAACCAGAAGGGATATCTTCGGTGACAGCGCCGGCCCGAATAAAGGCCCCAGCCGCCTCGATAACCCCGTCTCCGCGGATGATAAAGGCCCCGTCCAGGCTGGCAAATTCTTTGACCGTTTCCTCCAGACGAGGATCCAAGATGTTTCTCTCCTCTTCTGCGTAACCTTTAAAGGGGTTTAATATGAGTTGCTCACAATATTTGAGGACCTGTTCGGTATCACCTACTATAAAAATGGTTCCCACCGGTTTGCCTTCCCGGCCTTCAACGGAAAGGTCTATGGCGATTTCAAGGACCCTTAAAAAGACTTCCGGTCTTACTATTTCGTGTAAGTGTTCCAGTTGGGTGACGGCAAAAAATTCAAATTCCTCCCCGATATCCAGGATAAAGAGGGAATCAATGATCCCGCTTTCAGCGATACCGGAAAGACAGAGAATGACGTCTTCCGGGTGAAAGATGCCCTGGGAAACCCCCACCAGCACCGCCACTTTCATCTGGCCCAAACGGGTAAGCTTAATAGAGGGGACCTTTATGACCACTACTTTGTCCGGCAACTCCTCCTCTATCTTTTCCCGGCTTACCAGCACCAGCTTGGTCTCACTCAGTTTAGCCACAAAGTGGTCCAAAAATTCCTTGTCCCTGAAGACGTCCGCATAGACCATGACCGCCTTGATGTTAAAGCAATTAGAGAGGTCAGCGGCGTATTCCAGGAGCTTTTCCGTAATGCACTTCTTAAAATCTTTCATTTGCCCCGTCATAAGCCTTCTTTTTACCCTCTCTGCTTGAGGAGACCGTAAGAGCGGGGGTTTGGCCTGTCAAGGCAAGCTGACACAGGCCGGCGTAGAGGACTTCCGCCAGATAAGCCAGGTTGACCACGTCTTCACGGTTATAGGCGACGAGTCTGGCCAGGGCCTGATGGTCTCTTCTTTGGCGCCAGCGTCGCCAGAGTTTGACGGCCATATACCCGTCAAAACCATCTATTTCTTCCGGGCGGGCAAGCCCCAGGGCCTTTTCTATTCTTTTAAGCCCTCCTTTAAGCCCCAGCCGCTTAAAAAGGGGACACAGATCAAGATGGACCACCGGCCCTTTGAGCCAGGGATAACTCTCTTTGAGAAAAGGCCAGTCGAAAAAACTACCCCCAAAGGTGACCCAGAACTTTTTGGTCTGGAGGAGGGAAAGGCCTTCTTCGAGATTCCTTCCCGCAATAAAGGCGTGGTATCTTTGCCCGTCAAAAAGGCCCAAAACCGTTACCTGATGCTGGCCTTTTTTTAAACCATCGGTTTCGATGT
>DROK01000150.1 GCA_011321895.1 Thermodesulfatator atlanticus | reverse complement strand
GTTTTGGCGGCGATGGTTAAGGCGTCAATGATGGAAACACCGCTTGAAATCAGGGTACTTAAGGTGCGGGAAAAGCGGGCCACCGCCACTTTACGCAAGAGGTTACCAAACAGGGGGAGCTTTAGGAGCAAGGCGTCTATTTGGAGGCGCCCCCTTTCTGTTCGATAATAACGCTTTAACAAAAAGACGAAGATCACGGTGCCTACCAGGAAAAACGGAAAATATTTTTTGGTGAGCCGGCTCATTTCGATAACGATTTGGGTGGGGAGGGGCAGGGCCTGGCCCATTTCTCCGAACATCTTTTCGAAGGTCGGCACCACAAAGACCATGATGATGGCCAGCACAATGGTGGTGACGGTCAGGACGATGGCCGGGTAGATCATGGCCTTTTTGACTTTTCCTTTGAGGGCCAGAGACTTTTCCATATAAAGGGCCAGTCTTTTAAGGGTAGCGTCCAGGTTTCCGCTGGCTTCACCGGCGCTGACCATGTGGTAATAAAACCGGTCAAAGATTTTGGGGTACTGCTTCAGGGCTTCGGCGAAAGGGGTCCCTTCTTCTACGTTTTGCTTGATTTTGAAGATTATTTCTTTGAAATAGGGGTTTTTTTGCTGGTTGGCCAGGGAATCCAGGGCCTGTACCAGGGGAAGACCGGCCTCCAGCATGGCTGCCAGTTGCCGGGTAAAAACCACTACTTCTTTGGCCTTTACCTTTTTAGGGGTGGAAAGCCGGGCCAGGAGCCCGCTTCCCTTTGGTTTTATCTGGACCGGGATTATTTTTTGGCGCCTTAATTTGATGCGGACGATCCTTTCGTCGCTGGCCTCAAGCGTCCCTTTAACGGTGTCTCCGGAGAGGGTTTTCCCCACCCATTCGTATACCGGCATAAAACTTCCCCTTCTGTTTTTTATAAATATTCGGTCCTTTAGAAGGGGAAGTTTATTTTCTTTAACGGCCGATCCAGTAGTTAGGGGCTTCTTTGGTAATAATGACGTCGTGAACGTGGCTTTCTCTGAGGCCCGCCGGGGTAATGCGTACGAAACGGGCCTTGCGGCGCAACTCTTCGATGTTGCGGCAGCCACAATAGCCCATGCCTGAGCGCAGACCGCCGATAAGCTGAAAGATCATATTGGAGACCGGACCGCGGTAAGGGACCCGTCCTTCCACCCCTTCCGGGACAAATTTGGCCGGAGAAGTCCCCTTCTGGAAATATCTTTCCGCACCCCCCTTGGCCATCGCCCCCAAAGAACCCATGCCCCGGTAAACTTTATAAGTTCGGCCTTCGTAGAGGATCATCTCCCCAGGGGCTTCGTCTGTACCGGCAAAGAGGGAGCCTATCATTACGGCGTGGGCCCCGGCGCCGATGGCCTTGGTGATGTCGCCGGAAAACTTGATGCCCCCGTCGGCGATCACCGGGATGTCGTATCTATTGGCCACCACCGCGCTATTATGGATGGCTGAAAGTTGGGGCACCCCCACCCCGGCTACGATACGGGTGGTACAGATGGACCCTGGCCCCACCCCAACCTTGATACCGTCGGCCCCGGCCTTTATCAGGGCTTCAGCCCCTTCGGCCGTAGCGATGTTGCCTGCGATGAGTTGACAGTCGGGGAAATGGGCCTTGATGTCTTTTATGGCCTCGATGACGTTTTTGGAATGACCGTGGGCCGAATCGATGACGATAACGTCGCAGCCCACCTTCAAGAGGGCCTCTACGTGGGCCAGCCTTTCCGGGCCCACCCCCACCGCGGCCCCTACCCGTAACCGCCCCAGCTCGTCTTTACAGGCGTTTGGGTATTTGCGTAACTTTTCGATGTCTTTGATGGTGATAAGACCTTTGAGGCAGAAGTTTTCGTCTACGATAAGCAGCTTTTCGATCCGGTGTTCGTGAAGGATTTTTTTGGCTTCTTCCAGGGTGATACCCGGGCCGGCGGTGATCAGGTTTTTGGTGGTCATTACTTCCTTTACCGGTCGGTCAAGCTGGGTCTCAAAGCGGAGGTCACGGTTGGTGACGATGCCCAGGAGCTTTTTCTCCGGCCCACTTACCACCGGTACCCCGGAAATCCGGTATTCCTCCATGATACGCAACACCTGGCGGATGGGGACCTCGGGCTCTACGGTGACCGGGTCAATGATCATGCCGTATTCCGATTTTTTGACCTTTTCCACCTCACGGCATTGTTCTTCTATGGACATATTCCGGTGAATGATCCCGATGCCCCCCTCCCGGGCCATACTGATCGCCATGCGGGCCTCCGTCACCGTATCCATGGCCGCCGAAAGGAGAGGGATATTCAGGGTTATTTTCCTGGTTATTTTGGTCTTGAGATCCACGTCTTTGGGTAATACGTCCGATTCGGCGGGCAAAAGAAGTAAGTCGTCAAAAGTATAAGCTTCCTCTATAGGAAGATTTAACATAGAGATCACCCCTTATATTTTAAAATTTTGGTTTTATTTCAAATCTTAGCGGAAATATTGGGGCTGCTTTCCATAAGATGCAAGAGCAAACCCTCAAGAATACCCGTTTCGCTGACTTTAAAAGCCTTAAGACCAAGCATTTCTAGAAGGGCAAGGTAGAGCATGGTCCCGACCAGGATAATATCCTCTCTTCCTGGCTCCATTCCTTTAAGGGCCCGGCGTTCGTAGGGAGCAAGCCGCCTCATTTTTTCGTAGATTTCTTCAAGCTCGGCTTTTTTAATTTCGGTGCCGTGCAATTTTTCAAGACAATAATTTTCCAGTTCCAGTTTCAGGGCCGCAAGACAGGAGGCCGTGCCCCCGGTGGCTATCAGAGTAGTTGGGGGGGTGGGCAGGTGCTGGATGGGAGCCAACTTTTCCTTAATTTCATCCCAGAGAGCAGAAAGGCTCTCCTGGTCCGGAGGACTATCAGGGGGAAGAAATTTTTCCGTGGCGGTAACCACCCCCAGGTCAAGGCTTCCCCAGGTGAGGACCTCTCCCCCCTGACCCAGGATGTACTCCGTGCTGCCGCCACCGGCGTCAATAATAAGGATGGGTGCGGAGGGATCCAGCGGGAAACCGTAATTTATCCCTTTGAGAGTAAAGCCAGCCTCCTCCTCCGGGGTCAGGACTTTTATCTCAAAACCGGCTTTTTCTCTGGCCTTTTCCAGAAACAGCTTGGCGTTTTTGGCCTTGCGGAAAACCGCCGTGCCGGCGGCCAGGACGTCCTGGACCCCGGTCCTGGTAAAGAGTTCTTTGATTTCCAAAAGGGCCTTTAGGCCCCGTTCAAAGGCCTCCGGGCTTATTTCTCCCGACCGACTAAGACCTTCCCCCAGGCGAACGTTGTAGCGCCGGCGCAAGAGGGGGCGGAAACTGTTTTCGGCGGGTTTGGCCAAGAGGACCCGGAAAGTTTGCGTTCCAAGATCTACGCTTGCCAGGGCCGAGGCGTTTAGTCGTTCAAGCAGGTCTTTGCCAGGTTTAAAGATGATGCGGCGTCGGGAGGGAATCTGTCTTTCCTCTCCGGTGCGCGGGTTTTTGAAGCGCCGGGGGCGCTGTTCTTTGACCAAAAAACGCCCAAAACCTCTTATTTCGATGCGTTGACCATCTTTGAGGGCCTGAGCTAGACGGTTAAAAAGGAGGTCCAAGATCAGTTCGAGGTCTTTTTTGCGAAAATCAGATAAGTTTTGCCACAATTCATTGATGAGTTCTTTTTTGTTCATTTTTTAAAGGTTGTTGAGGAGATAAAAGGGGGCAAAAAGAACGGCCAAGGCCCCTGAAAAGTCTTCCTTCATCAACCATTTAAGCCAAAACTTTTCCTTCTGGGGGTAAACCACCTGCGGCCGCCCTTCAAGCCCCGCCAATTTGGCCGCAAGCCTTATGGCGTCTTCCAGGTTGCCAAGCTCATCGATCAGGCCCAGCTCTTTGGCCCTTTTACCTGTAAAGACCCGTCCGTCTGCAAATTTCTTGATCTTTTCCGGCTCAAGGTGCCTGGCTTCCGCGATGGTGGCCACAAACTGTTCGTACACGTCTTTAATGGTGTCGTAGAGGAGGGCCTTTTCTTCTTCGGTCAGGGGGCGCAGGATGCTTCCCGTGTCTTTATAAGGACCACTTTTGATAACCGTAGCCTCAACCCCGATTTTTTCTAGCAGCTTGCTCACGTTTGGTATCTGGATCATGACCCCGATGCTGCCGGTGAGGGTCCCGGGAGAAGCCAGTATCTTTTCCGCCCCAAGGGCCACGTAAAGCCCCCCTGAGGCTGCCACCGAGCCCATGGAGGCCACTACCGGCTTTTTCTGCCGCAGTCTCTTTAATTCCCGGTAAATCTCCTGCGAAGCCCCCACCGAGCCCCCGGGACTCTCAATCCTTACCACGATGGCCTTTACGGAGTCGTCTTTGGCAAATTGATGAAGCTCGCGCAAAACCCCGTCGGCCTCGGTAATGAGGCCTTTGATTTCTACGATCCCTATTTTGGCCCCTGTGGACAGGGCGGGCTGGCCCCTGAGCATGAGAAAGAAACCTATCAGCAGGAGCAACAGGAAAAACAGAAACAGCGCACCTATAAAGGCCAGGCCCGTGAGCCAGAAATTACGGGAAGCCATCGGCTTTTACTAACTTTCCTTTCCCGTGTTCAGGGTCTCTTTTAAGATTGCGCCCAGGGTAATACTGCCACCCTTTTGTTCCTTGGTAAATTCCGAATATTGCTTCTTTTCTTCCTCTTCTTTGAGCTTTTTGATGGAAAGACCAATCCGCCGCGCTTGTGGTTCAACCTTCACCACTTTGGCCTTTATCTCCTGTCCCGGCTCAAACATGCCCACCGGGGTCTTGATCTTTTTGTTGGAGATCTCCGAGACGTGGATTAGACCTTCCACTCCGGGTTCCAGTTCCACAAAGATCCCGAAATCGGTCACGTTTGAGATCTTTCCGCTAACCGTGCTCCCCACGGGATATTTTTCCGGCACACTTTCCCAGGGATCCGGGGTCAATTGTTTGACGCCCAGGGCCAGCTTTTCCTTCTCGCGGTCAATCTTGAGGATTACCGCCCGGATGGTGTCACCGGGCTTATAGAGCTCAGCCGGGTGTTTTACCCGCCCCCAGGAAAGATCCGAGACGTGGATAAAACCGTCAATCCCTTCCATGACCGCCACAAACACGCCAAAATCGGTGACGTTTTTGACCGGGGCCTCAATGACCATACCCTCGGAGAATTGTTCGGTAAGTACGTCCCAGGGGTTGGGTTCTACCTGTTTTAAGGAAAGGGAGATACGGCGGTTTTCTTCGTCTACTCCCAATACCACCACTTCTACCTGGTCTCCCACCGCAAGGACATCCCGGGGGTGTTTAATCCGTTTGGTCCAAGAAAGTTCTGAGATGTGAATCAGGCCTTCCACCCCGGGTTCAAGCTCGACGAAGGCGCCGAAATTGGTAAGAGAGACCACGCGGCCTTGAACCCTTGTCCCTTCAGGATACTTTTCTTTGGCGGTTTCCCAGGGATCCGGGGTGAGCTGTTTGATTCCTAGGGCTATCTTCTGGTTTTCCCGGTCGTATTTGATGATTTTGACCTTTACCGTGTCTCCAACCTGGAAATAGTTGGAAGGGTGTTTGACCCGCCCCCAGGTGATGTCCGAGACGTGGAGCAGACCGTCAACTCCTCCCAGGTCCACAAAGACCCCGTAATCGGTAATGCTCTTTACCTTACCCTCTACTACCTGTCCTTCTTCCAGGCTTTCCAGCAGGGCCTTCTTCTTGGCTTCAAGTTCCTTTTCAAGGACGGTGCGGTGTGAGACCACCACGTTGTTTTTCTTGCGGTTGGCACTGATGACTTCCACTTTCAGGGTGGAGCCCACGATTTCTTCAGGGTTTTTGGGCGGTTTTATGAAGGCTTGAGAGAAAGGTAAAAAGGCCCGCACCCCGTCGATATCCACGGCAAAACCGCCTTTTATCCTCTCAGTAACATAAGCCTCAAGAGGCTCTTTGGTCTCCAGGGCCTTTTCGATTCTTTCCCAGGCCTTACGGCGTTGGAGTTTTTTATAAGAAACCTGAACCAGACCGTCGGGGGTCCTGGTGTTTTCGACGATGATTTCCACTTCGTCACCAGGTTTTACTTTTACCTCTCCGTCTGGTCCCGTAAATTCTGAAACCGGGGCGATCCCCTCGCTCTTATAACCGATATCGATGATGACGTACTCAGGATCTACCCGGAGCACCTTGCCCGTAAAGACTTCTCCCCGGGCAATGGTTTTGATTTCGCCGGCCAGAAGCTCTTCAAAGCTTTCTTCCGGCGTCTGGTTTTGATTTTCGACAAGATTTTCCATGGCCTCGACCTCCCGTAATTTGACTGCACCTTATACCACCGGCCACCCCAAAATTCAACGCGTCGGGAACGAAAACCCAAATTATTCATGGAGGATATGAAGTTGGATTTCTCCTAAGAAAAATAGTAACATAACTCT
>DROK01000149.1 GCA_011321895.1 Thermodesulfatator atlanticus | reverse complement strand
TGGAACTTCCGTATAGGTGGCCAATTTTAATTTTCTTGAGGCTTGAACCCGCAGGGAGACGGTTTTCCTGCTTTTTTCCGGGAGATTCCGCAAGAGGGTTACTCAGACAACTTCTTGACACTGGAAATCGAATTGCGCTAGCCTCTTTTTTGCAGGACGCTTTCCGGGGCAATTAAACGGTGAGGAGGGCCTATGGAGACCGCCAAAATTCGCAATCTGGTATTTCTTTCCCAGAGCGGGGCTGGGAAGACCTCTCTGGCCGAGGCCATGCTCTATCTGGCTGGCAAGACCCAAAAACTGGGCAGGGTGGACGACGGGTCTTCGGTACTTGATTTCGAACCAGAAGAACAAAACCGCAAAATTACCATTTCCACCGCCTGCCACCATTTCACCTGGAAAAAACACGAAGTTTTTTTTCTCGACCCCCCGGGGGACGACAATTTTAACGCCGAGGCCAAACTGGCGGCCTGGGCCGCGGATAACGCCCTTTTGGTGGTAGAGGCCACGGATCCTGTAAAAGTCCAGACGGAGAAGGTCTTCGCCTTTGTCAAAGAATTCGGGCTCCCCTGTGCGGCCTTCGTCAATAAGCTTGACCGGGAGTACGCCGATTTTGACAAAGCCGTGGCGGTGCTGGAAGAAAGACTTGGTATCAGGCCGGTGCCGGTGGCCTATCCCATCGGTAAGGAAAGCGCCCTTTCCGGGGTGGTGGACCTTATCCAGATGAAGGCCTGGGTATTTGAAGACGGGCAACCCAAAAATACCGAAATCCCGGCTGAAATTGCCGACCGGGTCGAAGAACTCCGGGCGAACCTCATAGAATACGCCGCGGAAAGCGATGACGAACTACTGGAGAAGTTCCTGGAAGAGGGTGAGTTAAGCCCTGAAGAGATCGTAAGGGGGCTTAAGCGGGGGATACTTGAAGGTCGTTTTGTCCCTGTCTCCTGTGGTTCGGTGGCCAAATTGGTGGGCATCCAGCCTTTGATGGATTTGATCGTTAATTTCTTGCCTTCCCCGGTGGAACGGGGCGAGAGGGTTGGGCAAAGCCCGGAAGGAGAAGAGGTGAGCCGGGCTCCCCAGCCGGAAGAACCCGTATCCCTCATCGTCTTTAAGACTTTCATGGATCCTTACGCAGGCAGGCTTTCTTTCGCAAGGGTTATTTCCGGCACCTTACCCCAGGAGGGGGTACTCCTGAATCCCATCCGGGACGTCAAGGAAAAATACGCCAACCTGGCCATTCCCGAAGGAAAGGAACATAAACCCTGCGCCCAGGCGGTGCCCGGGATGATCTGCGTCATCCCCAAGCTTGCCGAGACCAAAACCGGTGACACCCTCTGTGATCCCGAGGCCCCGGTAATCTTTCCGGCCCCGGAATTGCCCCACGCCGTCCTGACTTACGCCCTCCATCCTAAAAGCCGCAGTGATGAGGAAAAGATCGGGACGGCCTTGGCCAGGATTCAGGAAGAAGACCCCAGCCTCGTCGTTAGACGGGACGAAGAGAGCCGGGAAATTCTGCTCTCCGGTCTGGGCCAGATCCACATTGAGGCCACCATCGAAAAAATGGCCCGTAAATACGGGGTAAAGGTGGAACTTTCACTCCCCAAAATCCCGTACCGGGAGACCATCAAAAAACCGAAAGAAGGGGTCATCTACCGCCACAAGAAACAGACCGGTGGCCGGGGGCAGTTTGCCGAAGTGCATTTCAATATCTATCCCTTGCCCCGGGGGGCGGGTTTTGAATTTGTAGAGACCCTGGTGGGGATGAATGTCCCGCGAAATTTTGTCCCGGCGGTGGAAAAAGGGGTACGCCAGGCCCTGGAGAAAGGTCCACTGGCCGGTTTCCCGGTGGTTGACGTCAAAGTGCAATTTTACGACGGCAAAAGTCACGAGGTAGACTCCTCTGATATGGCCTTTATGATCGCCGCTTCCCAGTGTTTCAAAAAAGGGGTCCAGGAGTGTCAGCCGGTTCTGCTGGAACCCATCATGGAACTGGAGATAGAAGTCCCCGAAGACGTTATGGGTGACGTGATCGGAGACATCAACGCCCGCAGGGGAAAGGTTTTGGGCATGGAGCCCAAGGGCAAGCTGCAGGTGATCAAGGCCCAGGTTCCCCTGGCAGAGGTGCAGCGTTACGCCCTTGATCTGAACGCCATTACCGGGGGGCGGGGGACCTTCAGGATGAAATTTTCCCATTACGAAGAGGTACCCCCTCAGATAGCGGAAAAGATCATAGCCCAGGCCAAACAGGGTGAGGAGGAAAAGAAATAATGGAATTTACCGCCGGGGTCCTGACCCTTTCTGATAAAGGGGCGCTGGGCGAGAGGGAAGACCTGGCCGGCCCTCTGATCAAAGAGGCCCTTGTGCGGGAGGGTTTTCAGGTCCTGGCTTACCGGATCCTTCCCGATGACTACGAAGAAATTCTGGTGGTCTTGGTGGATTGGGTGGACCGCAAAGGGCTGGATTTGATTATTACCACCGGCGGGACCGGTCTTTCTCCCCGGGACGTAACTCCGGAAGCCACCAAAGCCGCCATTGAGAAAGAGGTCCCGGGGATAGCCGAGGCCATCCGGGCCGAAGGGATGAAACATACGCCCTACGCCATGCTCAGTCGCGGGGTGGCCGGGATCAGAAAACAGAGTCTGATTATTAATCTGCCCGGAAGCCCCAAGGCGGTGGAAGAGGCGCTTCCGGTTATCACACCGGTGCTCAAACACGCCCTGGAAAAATTAAAAGGCAGCACCAAAGAATGTGCCCGTTAAGGAGGAAAGCATGGAGGTAAAAATCAAAAAGATCGGGGTCGGTCTTGATGGTTCAACTGCAAGCTATAAGGCCCTTACCAAGGCTTTGTCCATGGCCCAGAAGTTGGGGGCTGAAATCGTGGCCCTACACGTTTTGCCCATCCCGGTCGATCTGATGGAATATGGGACAGCTATGGTGGAACTGGAAGCCGAACTCAGGAAGGAAGCCGAGGCCATTTTGGCCCGGGGGGAGGAAGAGGCCAATAAGGCCGGGATTCCGTATCAGGGCGTAATCCTGGAAGGACAGACGGCGGAAACCATCGCGGATTACGCGGCCCAAAACGGGTTAGACCTGGTTGCTGTAGGTTATCAGGGGAAATCAAAGCTTTCGGAACTAATCATAGGTAGCGTGACCGCCAAACTCCTGAGTATCTCAAAAGTACCCCTTTTGGTGGTAAAATAATTTAAAAAACAGGACAGGGAAGGTAACCATGGAGGAAGAGAAGGTGCGGGAACTGCCCCCGGTCAATTTTTCTATGTTTGTCCTCTCCCTTAATACCTCGGCGCTGGTTCACCTGGGGCAGCTTCCAGACCCCCACACCAAAGAAAAAAAGAAGGATCTGGCCCTGGCCCGTCAAACCATTGATATTTTGGACATGCTTAAGGAAAAGACCAGGGGCAATCTCACCAAAGAAGAGGAAAAACTCCTGGATACTATTCTTTACGAATTGCGAATGATTTATTTAAAGGTAAGTGGCGACTAAGGTCCTTGCCCCGGCCAAGTTAAACCTGGTGCTTAAGGTTTTGGCCAAAAGGCCGGATGGTTACCACGAGCTTTTTACCATCTTTCAGAAAGTTACCCTATTTGACGAATTGATTCTGGCGCTGACCCCCGAAAAGGAAATAACCCTTGAAACCCGGGGGGAGGTGCCCACAGGGGAAGATAACCTTTGCGTCAGGGCCGCCAAGCTTTACCAGGCAAGGACGAACAAGATTTTTGGGCTCAAAATCCGGCTTACCAAAAAGATCCCGATGGCGGCGGGGCTTGGGGGAGGAAGTAGTGACGCCGCCGCGGTGCTTAAATTTTTAAACCAGCATTTCGGGGCCCTTTCTCAAGAAGAATTGATGGCCCTTGGCCGACGTTTGGGGGCCGACGTACCCTTTTTTCTTTCTCCTTACAGCACAGCCCTTGGCCGGGGGATAGGAGAAATATTGAGTCCCTGGCCGACTTTTCCGGCCTGGTACGTGGTGGTGTGTCCTGAGGTGCGGATTTCCACGGCCTGGGCCTACCAAAATTTGAGGTTGACAACTCCTTGCGAACTTCCTAATTATGAGCCGGACCAGCCCTTGTGGCACCAAGGGCTGGTTAATGATTTTGAGCCTTTAATTTTTGCGGCTTATCCGGAAATCGGCCGCTGGAAGCGCCGTTTAAAAGAGTTAGGAGCCAAAGAGGCCTTGTTGTCAGGCAGTGGGGCGAGTGTTTTCGGGGTTTTTGAGGCCTTGGAAGAGGCCAAGAA
Source organism: Thermodesulfatator atlanticus (assembly GCA_011321895.1). Taxonomy (GTDB): domain Bacteria; phylum Desulfobacterota; class Thermodesulfobacteria; order Thermodesulfobacteriales; family Thermodesulfatatoraceae; genus Thermodesulfatator; species Thermodesulfatator atlanticus_A. The sequence goes on along the minus strand of DROK01000149.1, from coordinate 257 downwards.
GACCTATCTCAACCTAAAGGATGAAGGGGTAAAGGTCTTTCTGGTCACCAATCATATTCCCGCAAAAGGGGGCGAGTAGAAAATGTTCATCAACCATCTGAAGATTTTTACGGGTAACGCCAATCCGGAACTGGCCCAGAAGATCTCGGCCTATTTGAGTATCCCTTTGGGCCAGGCGGTGGTTAAGACCTTCAGCGACGGCGAAATCTACGTTGAAATTAAAGAAAACGTTCGCGGGGCCGACGTCTTCGTCATTC
>DROK01000148.1 GCA_011321895.1 Thermodesulfatator atlanticus | reverse complement strand
CCTCTGGAACAGCAGCCCCCTGGGACGACCCATTTTGGGGACCTGGGAGACGGTTTCGCGCCTTGATCGGACCCGCATTCTGGCCCATTTTGAACGGTTTTACGGGCCGCCCAACCTCGTGGTGGCGGCGGTGGGGAGGGTCAAGCACGAGGAGCTCCTTGAAATCCTTGAAAAATACGGCTCCAGTTTCAGGAAGGCCGAACCACCTCTGCGGCAGGCCTTAAGGCCCCAAAGCGGGGTCAAGGTATACCGACGATCTCTAGAGCAGGTACACTTTGTGCTGGGGGTCTCTACCCCGGGCGCCAGGGACGAAGCCCGCTACGCCGCCCTCCTTTTCAACACCTTACTTGGCGGGAACATGAGTTCGCGGCTTTTTCAGGAGATACGGGAGAAAAGGGGGCTGGCCTACGCCGTGTACTCCTTCCTTTCCCTTTACGAAGACCGGGGCTGCCTGGGAGTTTACGCCGCGGTAGAGAAGAAAAACCTGAAAGAGACCCTCAAGATCATGGCAGACGAAATAAAGGCCCTGATGGAAGGGGAGTTTCGCCCTGACGAATTGACCGCCGCCCTGGACCACTTAAAAAGCGCCATCCTCCTCTCCTCCGATAGCCCGGACCACCGGATGAGCCGGCTGGCGCGCAACGAGCTGCTTTTCTCCCGTTATATCCCCTATGAAGAGAGCATAAACGCCATAAAGGCCCTGACCCCGGCCCAGGTGGCCTCTTTGGCCCGGGAGATATTTACCCCTTTGCCGGCCCTGGCGGTACTGGGGCCGGTTGCGGAGGATGAGCTTTTATTCTTTGACGAGCTCTTTGGCGATTAAAGCCAGCTGGTCCGGGAGCAGGAGATAGATCAACTCTCCCTCTCCAGGGGTCAAATCGGTGTCAATCCGGCAAAGCCCTCCGAATTCGAAATGGATCTTTACCCGTTTTTCGCCTCCCAACAGGTAAGAAGCGATTTCCGCCAGAGAAGGTAGGTGCCCGGCCACAAAGACCCTTTGGGCCTCCTGATGTTCTTTAAGGATCTTGATGGCCTCCTCCGGTGGCCCCAGGGGTTTGAACTCGGCGTATTCCTTGATCTGCTCCACGGGATAACCTGTGGCCTGGGCGACGATCTCGGCGGTTTCTTTGGCCCGCGTCTTGGTGCTTGAAAGGATCAGGTCAAACTTAAGCCCCATCTTGGCTATGGCGCGGGCACTCAGCTCTATCTCCGCGCGCCCTTCCGGGGAGAGGGGACGGACCGGATCTTCGGCTTCAGAGAGGGCCTTTCCGTGTTGCATGAGGTAAAGCTCCATACCCCACCTCCTCAGGCCTTTCTCTCAAAAAGATAGTCATTTTATGATACCTGCCAAATAATCCTGGACCGCCAGATCGGCTTTGGTTTTGGGAGCCACCCCTTCAACTAACCGGACCCCTATGTTAGTGAGCTTTTGTTTCAACTCTTCGGGTATTTGCGGCACTATCAGGTGGGTGACCACCTGTTCTTTAAGCCAGAGATCAAGGGGGGAGTCTTCCGGCTTTTTGGCCACGTCTTTTACTTTCACCTGCCCCTTCTCAACGTCGTAGAGGGCAAAAAGATCCGCGCCTTCAAGGGATTCTGCCACCACCGGCCCTTCCACCGGTACGGCCAGCCGCATATAGCGCCCCTCTTCCACGTCCCTAAAGAATTCCTCCGTGGCAGCCACCACGTTTCTTACCAGCTCCTCAAAGGCTTCGGCGGTTTTAGATTCCGGGTAGGCGGCAATCACAGGCTTGCCTGCGTCTCCGGCCGCCACGATGCGCGGGTCAACCGGGATGCGGCCCAGGAATTTGATGCCCAGCTCTTCGGCCAGCCTTTCTCCCCCGCCCCGTTTAAAGAGGTCTACCTCTTTGCCGCAGTGGGGGCAGATGAAACCGCTCATGTTTTCCACCAGCCCCAGGATCCTCATTTTTACTTTGCGGCAAAAGTTATAAGACTTGCGCACGTCAATAAGGGAGACCTCCTGCGGGGTGGTGACTAAAAGGGCGTAGGCGTCGGGGATGGTCTTGGCCACGGTGAGGGGCTCGTCGCCGGTGCCCGGAGGGGCGTCAATGATGAGGTAGTCCAGCTTGCCCCAATCAATGTCCGCGATGAATTGCCTGATCGCGGATATCTTTAACGGCCCCCGCCAAATGACCGCGGCGTCTTCCTGGGGGAGTAACGGTTCGATGGAGAGGAATTTGAGGTTCGGAGAGTAAACGATGGCCCCGATGCGACCGTCTGGCCGGCGCTGGAGTCGCCCCCGCCGCAAACCCAGCATCTTGGGGACGTTGGGGCCGTGGAGGTCAACGTCTAAAAGCCCTACCATAAAATCCTGCAAAGAAAGCCCGATGGCCAGGTTGACCGCTACCGAACTCTTCCCGACCCCTCCTTTACCTGACATGACCATGATCTTGTGGCGTATCTTGGCCAGTTGTTCCTGAAGGCGGCGTTCCTGGTGCTCAAGGATGGCGCTGCGTTCGCCTCCTTGAGCGGTAAGACCGGGGATGGTTTCAGCCATATTTTCCTCCTTTAAAACTTTTAAAGATTTAGGCCCGTACGTACCGAAAACCTTCCTCTTGCCATTCCACCAGGGCCCGGATACCGGCAGGCACGGTGAAGCAGCCCGCCGGGACCTTTTCCTTGGGTACGTCAAAGGCCTTCATGGCGTTTTCGCAAAAATAGATTTCTCCTCCCAATTCCATAAAAAGTTTCCTTTTTTCGTCGGCTTGGGAATCGTCTTCCAGCAGGACCGTGATGCCCTGGGCGTTTACCAGCACCCTGGCTGTCAAAGTTTCTCCTTCCTTTCTGGTTTTCAAAAAATTTATGCCCATATTCAAAGCTACCTTATAACGTGCGGCATCCGGGACGTGTAACAAGAGCTTAAGCGCCATGGCGACCTCCTTCTGTGGGCTTTTCAATAGATAGCACGGCTTTACCATTCTTTCATCTTTTGTTAGGCCTGTTTTTGCGTTAGAAATTAGTTCGTGCCGGTCTTTAAACGTCCTCACTTCGAAAAGATCATCGCTTTAGCAGAAAAGGGAAGGATTGCCCCCCTCTATCTCTTTTTGGGAGACCAGCTGGTGGGGCAGGAACTCTTGCGCCGGCTGTGGCAAAAGCTGGGGGAGCTTGGTCATCAGCTTGAAGAGCTTGATCTGGGGGAAGTTTCCTGGGAGACCGCCTGGAATCGTCTAAAGACTCCGGCCCTCATCGGGCGCAAGGTCTTCCATTTGAAAAACCCTTCCGCCGCCCTTAACCATCTGACCCCGGCTTTCTTTTCTTTTCTGGAAAAACACAAGGCCAGGCTCAGCCTCTGTCTGGTGCTTGAGGCCCTCAAGGAAAACCACCCCCTCTACCTCTTTGCCCTGGAAAAGGGGGTCCTGGTTCCCCTGCCGTCTCCCCGCAAGCGGGACCTCTTAAAGACCGAGATTCCGGAGATCCTGGCGGCGTTTAACAAAAAAATGGACCGTCAGACCGCAGAAGAGCTCCTCTTCCTGGTGGGGGAAGACCTTGTAGCCCTTGAACAGGAGCTGACGAAGCTTTCCCTTTACGTAGGAGAACGGGCGGTGATCACCGTGGAAGACGTGCGGGAGGTGGTGTCTCCCCACGCTGAAAGTGCGCCTTACCAGCTACTTGAGGCCTTCTGGCGCGAAGGGGCTGCCGGGGCGTTAAACGTCCTGAGAGGCCTCCTCCTTCAGGGGCTTTACCCCCTGGTCATCCTGGCCACCCTGGTCACTTACTTCAAAAGGCTTTTTCTCATCAAAGAAATCCTGGCCCGGGCGGAGGCCCTGGCCCGCAGCAGGGATTTTTCTTCTTTCAAAAACCTTTACGCCCAGGTCCTGAAGGAATTATTTCCCCACCGCCCCCCAAAGGAACTTCAAAAACTCCATCCTTACGCGGCCTACAAGATGGTCCCGCAGGCACAAAAGGTTCCGCAGGAGGCCTTCTCCCAGATTTTCAAAGAGTTGCTGGCCCTGGACGCCAAACTCAAAAGGGGAGGCCTGCCAGAGGAAGAATTCTTTCTCTTTTTCTGTTTTTTGGAAAAAGTTATGCGAGCTCGGCGAGAAGGGCCGCGATTTCAGGCCATTTCTCTTTAAGTTCCGAAAGCTTTTTGACCTTGATCTCTATCTGCCAGGAATCTTTTTCAAAGGAGGGGGAGGCCTTAAGCCGCAGCCCGTAAGGGGCCAGCTTGCGGGCTACTTTTTGATAATGGGCTTCGTGGCGGGAAAGGGTAGGGTAGAGCCTCTTTCGCAGCCGCTGAAAGAGTTTCTCTACCTTCTGGGGTGGGTTAAGCCTTTCATCCGCCACGATATCCTGGGCTTCTTCATCTATCAGGTCCTTCACGCTGATTTCTTCTTTGCGGGCCAAATCCGCCAGGATTTCGTAAATTTCTCGCTGGCGACTAAAACTTGGTCTCAGCTGTCTTATCAGGCAGATGAAGTCTTTGCGGCTTTCTTCGTCCCATTCCAGGAGTTTGACCGCCACCTGGGGGTTTAAAACCTCGGCCACCAGGAGCTCTTTGGCCTCTTCCTCAAGAAACCCCAGTTGTTTCAAAAATTCCAGGTGCTGGTAACGGGGCGCCAGCCCCAGGCGGGGCAGGATATGCTGGATCACTTCCTCGTCAGGGAGATAATCGAGAAATTTCTCTACCACCAGGGCCTTTTCTACCAGGTTAAACCCCCGGGTGGTGACGTTTTCTTCAAAGGAGATGGCCAGACAGGTAAGGTCATCTACCCAGCCGGGGAGCACTTTACAGACCACCTCCTGGTGCCCCAGTTGCCGGGCCGCTTCCAGCCGCCCCCGCCCGCAGACGATCTGATACCGGTCTTCCTTCTGCCGTAACACCGGGGGGTGAATGATCCCGACCAAATCAATGGAAGGCAAGAGATTGCTGGCCCGGCAGGGATAAGATAGACAGAAGGTCTGGTCTTCAAAATCTATCTTGTTTAAGGAAAGTGTCTGGTGTACGAACTTCAAACGGGGAGATCCTTTCCCGTAATCCTTTTATAGGCTTCAAGATACCTGGCCCTGGTTTTTTCGACGATTTCCGGGGGGAGTTCCGGGGCAGGTGGTTCCTTATTCCAGCCGATTTCTTCTAGCCAGTCCCTCAAAAACTGCTTGTCAAAACTCTTTTGGGGGCGACCGGGTTCGTATTCCTCTTTGGGCCAGAAACGGGAAGAGTCAGGCGTAAGGACTTCGTCTATGAGGAGAAGCTTTCCGTCAGCCAGCCCGAACTCGAACTTGGTGTCTGCAATGATGATACCCCTTTCCTCCGCGTAGGCCGCAGCCTTTTTATAAATGGCCAGCGAAAGGTGGCGCACCTTTTCCGCTAGCTCGGGCCCGATGAGGCGTACGCATTCCTCAAAGGTAATGTTTACGTCGTGCCCCTCCTGGGCCTTGGTGGAAGGGGTAAAGATGGGCTCCGGTAATTTGTCGGCCTCCCGCAAGCCAGCGGGTAGTTTTATGCCGCACACGGTGCCGCTTCGACGGTATTCCTTAAGCCCGGAACCGGCAAGATACCCCCTCACGATACACTCTACCGGGAGGGGTTCTGTCTTTCTGACCAGCATACTCCTTAGGTGCAACTCTTCCCGGTAGGGCTGGCACACCGGGGGAAACTCTTCCACGTTGGCGGTGATCAGGTGGTTGGGCACCAGGTCTTTAAGAAACTCAAACCAGAAGACCGAAAGCTGGGTCAGGACCTTGCCCTTGTCAGGGATGGGGGTGGGCATGACCACGTCAAAGGCAGAGATACGGTCCGTGGCCACCATGAGTAATTGGTCCTCGACCTCGTAGAGGTCCCTTACTTTCCCCCGGTGGATCAACTTAAGGGCCGGAAAATGGGTTTCAAACACGGCTTTCATGATTAAGCCGCCATCCGGGCCAGCTTTCTGGTCCTCTTTTTAAAACGGGACGCCAGCCGGCGGTAACGTTCGTAACGCTCAAGGTCTCCTTCTTCCTTGGCTTGGGCCGCCAGCTGTTTAAACTTGGCTATCTTGGCCTTTAGTTCCCGCATGCTGCCGCCCACCTTGCGCGGCTTCTCTTCGATGCCGTAGACCTTTTTCAGGGCGGAAATGAGCTCTTCTTTATTCATTCCGTGTACACCCTGGATTTCCGGGATCTGAAGGGCTATTTCCCGCAGTTCCTTAACGGTCATCTTTTCAAGCTTCTTTTCCAGTTTGGGAAGTTCCGCCATACCTCCCTCCTAAACCTTTGGAATCACAGCCAATGTAACAAAAAAACCGACAAGGGCAAGGACGTAAGGGACAAACTTGCGCAAAAACCCCGTCCCGGTAAATTGCCCCCTATGGAGGATTTTCTGGACCTGTTTCTCAAGTTGTTGCTGGCTGCCACTTTAGGGGGAGCCATCGGGTACGAAAGGGAAAGACACGGCCAGGCCGCCGGCTTCAGGACCAATATCATCGTGGCCACCGCGGCCTGTCTTTTGATGGACCTCTCTCTTTATCTTACCAGCCAGTACCACGGTTTTTCTTCCGCCGCGGTGATTCGCCTTGATCCCTCCCGTATCCCTTCTTACACCGTAGCGGGGATGGGTTTTCTGGGGGCCGGGGCCATTATCAAGGGCAAAGGGAAAGTCAAAGGGCTTACCACCGCCGCGGGGCTCTGGTTGGTAAACGCCATCGGCCTGGCCGTGGGGATGGGGGCTTACGGCGCCGCGGTCATTACCACTTCCATCAGCTTGGTATTTCTCTATGTTTTCAGACGCCTGCTGAGGCCCTCTTTCGTGCACGACATTTACAGCATCTTGACCGTTTCTTGCCGTTGCCCCTCTGAACGGCTTGATGAGATTACCGAAATCCTGAAACGCTACCGCGCCGAAATCCAGGCCGTCAATTTTTATTACGATCTGGCCCAAAGGCGGCACACCATAAAGATCAGGCTGCGCACCACAGACGACATCCCTCAGAAAAAGATCATCGACGAAATTTTGCTTCTGGAAAACGTCGAAAGTATTTCCTGGGAAGAGGCCCCGGTCCCTTAAGCAAGCTTTTTCATTATGTGATCGGCGATTTCTTCGGCGTAGCTCCTTATCTTTTCTTCATCAAGGCCTTCTACCATCACCCGGTACTTGGGTTCCGTCCCGGAGGGCCTGATCAATACCCGTCCGTCCCGGCCAAGTTCTTGCTCAATACGCTTTACCAAGGGGGAAAGGCCTTCTATCTCTTCTTCCGGCAGCTTCTTTTGGACCGAAACGTTGACCAGGACCTGGGGAAACTTTTCCAGTTTGGCCAGCTCGGAGACGGGTTTTTCCTTCTTTTTCATAATGGCCAGCACCTGAAGGGCGGCCAAAATACCGTCTCCGGTGGTAGCGTGTTCCAGAAAAATGATGTGCCCTGATTGTTCGCCCCCAAGGTTGTAGCCTTCCTGGCGCATCATTTCCACCACAAACCGGTCGCCCACCTTCGTGCGCACCAGCTTTAAGCCCAGCTCAGAAAGGGCCTTCTCGAGGCCCATATTGCTCATCACCGTGGCCACCACCGCGCCTCCTTTAAGGAGACCCTCTTCTTTCATCTCACGGGCACACATGTAGAGGATTTGGTCCCCGTCTACGAGGTCTCCGTGTTCGTCAACGATGATGACCCGGTCCGCGTCGCCATCCAGGGCTATGCCCAGGTCGGCCTGTTCTTTGAGCACGGTTTCCCTTACCTTTTCCGGGTGAAGGGCCCCGCAGTCCAGGTTGATGTTGGTGCCGTTGGGTTCCACCCCGATTTTAACCACCTCCGCCCCCAATTCTTCAAAGACCGCCGGGGCCACTTTGTAGGCGGCACCGTGGGCGCAATCAAGGACGATTTTGAGCCCGTCCAGGGTAAGGTCTTTGGGGAAAGTGTGTTTTAAATGGACGATATATCGCCCCGGGGCGTCTTCTAGCCGGTAGGCCCGGCCGATATCCGCCTCTTCGGCCCGGAAAGAAGAAATGGTTTCATTAAGGACCATTTCTTCGATTTTTGCCTCCAGTTCATCAGAAAGCTTAAAACCGTCCCGGCCGAAGATCTTGATCCCGTTGTCGTAATACGGGTT
>DROK01000147.1 GCA_011321895.1 Thermodesulfatator atlanticus | reverse complement strand
TAAGGACGCCCAAGTTTTCACCTTTTATGGTGAAAGGACTGACCAACAGGGCCTTTTCCTTTCCTTGTGCCGGAATCAGATAAGGAAGGGATTCCCGCAGGCTTTTGCTGACCGGATTATCTTCCTCAAGCCCCAAAGGAGGGGGTGGGGAAGAAAAACCTTCCCAGGCTTCAGGTAGCAGCCTTTTCTTTTCCAGGTCAGTAATATAAAAGACCGCTTCTTCGGCGTTGGTAAATTCTACGCTTAGAGAAACTATCTCCTGGTAAAGTTGAGAAAGGCTGGTACAGGAAGTCAACCGGTCACTTACGGTGAAAAGGAGGGTCTGTTCCTTGGTCTTCTGTTTAAGAAGCCGCAAAAGTTCCTGGTATTCTTCCTTGGTTTCTATCTCCCGCTTTTGTTTAAAACGTTCAACTGTTTCGTAGAGCTGTTGGGAGGTAAAAGGTTTGATCAAAAAGTCACTGGCTCCTCCCCTCAAGGCCTCCACCGTAAGGTCAAGGGAAGGGTATCCCGTCATCAAAACTACCGGGGGGCTTGCATTTTCTTTGCGAATCAATTTTAAAAGATCAAGCCCGGAAAGCCCGGGCATATTCACGTCCAGCAAGACCAAATCGATAGGATATTTCTGCAGGACCTCTAGGGCCTCGTAAGCGTTGGCCGCTTTAAAGACCTGCGTGGCATTAAGGCTAGAGAGCAGCAGAGCCAGATTCTCCCGTAAAAGATCCTCATCATCCACTACCAAGACGTTAAAGTTATCAGCCATAATGCGCCCTTTCGATCAAAATCTGCTTGACGGCCTCAAATTCCTCTTCGTCTAAAAAACCCTCCCGCCGGAGCTGGGCCAATCTTTCAAGCGCGCCCAGTAGGTCCTCAGGCCCGGTTTGTTCCTTAGAAGCTACCACTTCTTTCAATCGCTCGTAGGCCTTTTTAAGGTCTTCCAGTAAGCGTTTGTTTTCTCGCTCCAGGAAGATCTTGGTACAGGCGTTGTTGACACTTACTTTTAACTCCTCCAAACTGAAGGGCTTGCGAATATAATCGTAGGCCCCTTCTTTTAAGGCCAAAATAGCGGTCTCCAGCGAGGCGTAACCCGTAATGACGATGACCAGCAGGTCAGGACGTATCTTTCTGGCCTCTTTTAAAAGCTCAATCCCTCCCATCTCCGGCATCTTTAAATCGGTGATAAGGATGTCAAATTCCTCCTTTTTGAGGAGATCCAAGGCCTCAAGCCCGTTGGCCACCGCTTTTACCTCGCGGTTTTCGTCTTGGAGCTCCTCAGAAAGGAGGATCCTAAAGGCCCTTTCGTCCTCAGCGATGAGGATCCTGATCTGCTCCCTTTCTTCAGACACCCTATACTCTGACGTCGAAAAGGATACCTACGATTTCATCAAGCTTTTTACGAATCTCCAAAAGTTCTTCTGGAGGGATCTGCTTGATCACCTCGTTGGTTTTGGGATCCACCACCTTTACCACAATTTCTTTGGTATCCTCGTCTACGTTAAATACCAGCCTGACGTTTAACTTTTCAAGTTCCTCCTGTACGGCAAAAACGACCTCCTTGGCTTCCTGGGGCCCTAATTGCTCATTCCCCCTGTTTTCTACCCCTTCTTTTTTGGATTCTCGGGGCCATTCCTGGGCGGAAGTTTTGGCAAAATCCTGCTTAACCCCAGGGCCTTCTCTTATAGCCTCTATGGCACCGGAAACCTCTCTAATTTGCATAACAACCTCCTCAATGGAGATTAGACGCCAAACGTTGGGTCAAACTTCTTTTTTTCGAAAGGGTAAGCATTGCAAGTTCTTCTTCCTGCCTGAGGGCCCTTTCGATGGCGGGAAGATCTTCTTCGGAAAAGGGAAATTTTTTAAGCAAGGCCAGAAGCTCTTTTTTCAACTGCATCAGGGCCTTGAGCCGGGCAAAATCTTCTTCCTCAAGGGCCTTACGGCAGCTGTCATTGAGGGTCACCAATTGGAAAATTAATTCCTTACCTGACACGTCCGCCTCCTCCGTTAGGTTTGCTAATACCTATTTCGGCGGAAGAGGAGGCGGACTAAAAATTAGCTCTTAAGGAGTCCAAAAATTCGTCGATGGTAAAGATCGTCTCAAAGGAAAGCCCTTCGGCTTCGATGGCTTCACGGCCCCCTTCCAGGCGGTCCACCAGGGCCACCACCGCCTGAACCTTGAGCCCGAAATCCCGGGCCCGAAAAACCGCTTTAAGGCTTGAGCCCCCGGTCGTGACCACGTCTTCCAGGATGACGGCTTTCATCCCGGCCGAGACCCTGCCCTCGATAAACCTCTGGGTCCCGTGTCCCTTGGCCTCTTTGCGCACGATAAAACCCTCAAGCTGATAACCTTTAAGACCCGCCGCGTAACAAACCGCCGCCACCAGAGGGTCCGCCCCCAGGGTCAACCCGCCCACGGCTTCAGGACGGTAAGGAACTACCTTGGCTAAAAGAAGCTCACCCAACAGAGGCAGGGCCTCCGCGCTTAAAGTGGTCTTTTTACAATCCAGGTAGTAGGGACTTATCTTGCCGGAGGCCAGCTTAAAACCCTTTTCTGAATAGAGGAACGAACGCTCAAATAAGAGCTTAAAAAGCTTATCCCTCAGGTCTTTCATCCTCCCCCTCCACTATTTCCGTTCCCACCCCGCGGTCGGTAAAGATTTCAAGCAGGATGGCGTGGGGAACTCGCCCGTCAATGATGTGGGCCTTTTTCACCCCGGCCTTAAGGGCCTTACGGGCGCTTTTAAGCTTGGGAATCATGCCCCCCTTGGCTACTCCCTGTTCGATGAGTTCTTCGATTTCCCCCGTCTTTATCGTGGAAAGAAGCCGCCCTTCCCGGTCTTTTACCCCTTCTACGTCGGTCAGATAAATGACCTTTTCCGCCTTTAAGGCCCCGGCAATCGCCCCTGCCACCAGGTCGGCGTTGATATTAAAGGCCTCCCCGTCTGGCCCCACCCCTACCGGGGCGATCACCGGCAAAAAGCCTGCTTCCATAAGGGTGACTAATACTTCGGGGTGCACCGCCTTTACTTTGCCCACCCGCCCGATATCGATGATCTCCGGGGGGCGGTCATCCCCGGTATATTTGTAAATTTTCATCTTTTCCGCCAGCACCAGGTTGCCGTCCCGGCCGGAAAGACCCACGGCGCGGCCACCGTGCCGGTTGAGGAGCCCGACGATGTTCTTGTTGACCGTGCCCACCAACACCATCTCCACCACGCTCATGGTGGCCTCGTCTGTCACCCTTTGCCCTTCCACAAAGACCGGTTTGATCCCCATTTTGGCCATTACCTCGCTTATCTGCGGGCCTCCCCCGTGGACGATCACCGGTTTAAGGCCCACGTATTTCATGAGCACCACGTCCTGGGCAAAGGCGTCTTTAAGTTCCGGGCTGACCATGGCATGCCCCCCGTATTTGATCACCACGGTCTTTCCGCCGAACTGGCGTATGTAAGGCAGGGCCTCGATCAAAACCCGGGCCCGGGTTTCGTAAGTTATTTCCATGGATCCCCCTTCTCAAAGAGATTTCCTGCTTTATAAACACCTGTTAACTTCAACGGCAAGGAAGAAAATATGCCGCCTAAAAACCCCTTACTCCAAGTAGGTCCCCTGACCGCCCAAAGGGAGGGCCGATACCTCTTCCGTAAGGTCTCCTTCCTCCTTTATCCAGGTGATTTTATTCACCTGAAGGGACCTTCGGGGAGCGGCAAAACCACCCTTTTGCGCCAGATAGTGGGGCTTGAACCAAGCCAGGCCCAGCGTTTCCTGGAAGGACAGCCCTACCCTCCCGCCAGGCTCTCCCTTTTCCGTAGCCGCTGTCTTTATCTGGCCGCCGAGGCCCCGGTCCTTGAAGGAGATATCCTAAAAAACCTCCGCTTTCCCTTCGAATTCAAGGCAAACCGGAAAAAATCATTGAAAAACCCTGAGGCCCTGCTTAAAGAACTGGGACTGACCTTACCCCTATCCACCCCGGCACGCTCCCTCTCCACCGGAGAGAGACAAAGGCTGGCCCTGGCCCGGGCCCTCCTCTTTGAGCCCCAGGTAATCCTCGCCGACGAGCCTTTTTCTGCCCTGGATCCCAAAAGTTTTCGTAAAGCCTTTTCCCTGCTATACGACTTCGCCCAAAAGGGCCAACGGGCCGTGGTCTGCGTAAGCCACCACGACCTACCCCAGAAGACCAAAACCCTTATCCTTCAGGACGGCACGTTAAAGGAGGCCCCGTGAAGACCATCGTCCTCTCTCCCTTGGACTTACTGGTGGCTTCGGGCTTCATTTTGCTGGCCGGTGGTCTTTCGGTGGCCATGCGACTTGGGGTGGAAAAGCGCCTTTTGGTCGCCGCGGCCCGGACCGTAATCCAATTAACCCTCCTTGGTTTTTTGCTCGAAGGGATTTTTAAGCTGGCTAACCCCTTCCTGGTCTTGCTCCTCTTGTTTTTCATGACCTTCATGGCAGGCCGGGAAGCCGCGGCCCGGACCAGAAAGCGGTATCTCACCATGATGTGGGACACCACCTTGGCCATGGGGGTTTCGGCCTTTCTGGTAGGGGCCGTGGTGACCCAGGTGGTGGTCGGGGTCAAACCCTGGTACGACCCCCAGTACGTCATCCCCCTCCTGGGCATGATCCTGGGAAACGCCTTAAACGGGGTCTCGCTGGCCCTGGACGCCTTCTTAGATTACGTGACCACCCGGCGGGAAGAGCTTGAACTTTTCCTGGCTTACGGGGCCGAGGCCCGGGAGGCCCTCGCTTCCCCTTTCCGGGCCGCGGTAAGAAGGGGGCTCATCCCCATCATTAACGCCATGTCCGTGGCGGGGGTGGTCTCCTTGCCTGGCATGATGACGGGCCAAATACTGGCCGGGGCTCCTCCCTTGCAGGCGGTAGCCTACCAGATACTGGTCATGTTCATGCTGGCCGGGGCTTACGCCCTGGGGGCGGTAGGGGTGGTGTGGCTTTGCGGGCGGAAAATCCTCGGCCGGGATCTCAGGCTCAAACTGGAAATCCTGCGTTAGCCACCAAGAGCCGCCAGAGTTTGGGCCCTTCAGGGGGGAAAAGGTCCAAAATTTCTTGAAGTGTGACCAGGGCCTGAGGGATATAAGCACGAAACCATTCCTTGCCCGCCAGAGTCAGTTTGGCAAAGGCCCCAAGTATTTGAAAGTTTCTGAAGAGGGCCAGGGCCCAGAAGGCCTCCTCAGAGACCGGAAAGAGCCTCTGGGCCTGTTTGAAAAGCCTTTCCCGGACCTTGCGGGAAAGGGCCACGTAAGGGTCTAACAGAAGGGAGGCCAGGTCATAAGCCGCGGGTCCCAGGCGGGCGGCCTGAAAATCAATGACGTAAACCCGCCCGTCTTTGAGCATGAGGTTTTTGGCCTGGAAGTCCCGGTGTAAAAAGGCCTCTGCCTGGGAAAACCCTTTTAGCCGGGCCCAAAGAGCCTTGAGCAAGCCCTCAACCTCCTCCAGGACCTGGGTTTTGAGGCCACAAAAATCCCCCAGAAAAGAACGTTTGAAATAGAGGGCCTCCTTTTCCCACATGAGGGCTTCGTCGTAAAAGAGCCCTTCAAGGGCGGCCTCTTTGGGAAAACAGGCAGCCAGCCCGGGAAAGGTAGCCCAAATATTTAAGACTTCGGGGTAAAAAGAAAGGCGGCGCTCAGGTGCCAGGTCGTAAAGCCGTACCTCCCCCAGGTCTTCCACCAAGACAAACCCCTTGTCTTCCTCAAAGGCCATCATGCGCGGAACAGGCACTCCTGCCCGAAAAAGAAACCCGCCCAGGGTCACGTAAGAACGGGCCTCTTTAAGCCCAAAGGCCCCTTCCTGGGGCAGGATCAGGATGTAAGAATCTTTTTTGGTTCTGACGCGGAAGAATCGGCGTGCCGACCCGTCTCCCCTTAAGGGCACCACCTCTTTCGGAAAAAAGCCTTCTTTTTTGAGGAATGAGTAGGCCTCTTCTAACATTCGGGGATAAAGAGGGTGTCCACGTGGGTCCCTTGGGGTATACGGGCCCCGGCCCAGGCCACCACCCGTTTAAGCTTGGTCTTAGGCGCTACCCGCACCCCGGGTTCGAGAAAGACCCAGTCTTCCAAAATGACCCCCGGGCCAAGTTCCGCTCCTTTGATGACCTGGGGCCTTTCAGGGGAAGGAAGCCCCGGCACCACGGCCCGCCTTTTTAAAAGTTCTTCGTGGGCCAGAAGGTAAGAGGATAAGGTGCCCACGTCGCGCCAATAAAAACCCGCGGCCACCAGGGCCGTAATGGACAAGCCTTTCCGCATAAGCCGTGTGTATGCCGGCACCAGGTCCCGATCGCCAGGGGTTAGCTGGGCCACCAGCTCCGGGGTGACTACCTGAAGCCCGGTAAAGGCCAAGCCCTGGCCCGGCTGAAAACCCTGCACTTCGTCTCCGTTCACCATTACGTTCCGGTACTGTGGATGGTGGTGGAGCAGCAGGGTAGCCGCCCCGCCCAGGCGCCTATGGGCTTGAAGCAGGGTCTTTAAGGGGAAATTCGTAAGGATATCGGCGTTTATTACTAAAACCGGCTCCTCTTTAAAAAAAGAGGCCGCCCCGTAAAAGGCCCCCACCGGTCCCCGTAATTCCTCCTCCCGGAAGAGATAAAAACGAAGCTCCGGGTGTTTGGCGGCGTAGGAGGCGACCAAGGCTTCGATTTTGTCCGGCAGGTGGTGGAGGTTAAGACCAATCTTTTTGAAACCCGCGGCCTTTAGTTGATCAAAAAGGAGCTCAAGCAGGGGTTTTCCCAGGATGCGGAAGAGGGGTTTGGGGACTTTTAAAGAATAGGGCCGGAGACGGGTGCCCAGCCCGGCGGAAAGGACAAAAGCCCTTTCCCCCATCAGGAGCTTACGTTTTTCTTTTCCATCTCTTGGGAAGTGTCTCCCTCTTTGAGCCCTTCTTTAAAGGCCCGAATCCCTTTCCCGAGCCCGGCGCCTATTTCTGGGAGCCTTTTGGCCCCGAAGAGAATAAGGGCGATAAGCAGGATGACCAAGAGTTCCTGGGTCCCTAAACCGAACATGGAGCTCACCTCCTTTTATCTACCCACTAATGCTACCAGAAAAACACTCAGTTCGTAAAGGAAAACCAGCGGGATGGCCAAAAAAAGCTGGTTCACCACGTCAGGGGTCGGGGTGAGGATGGCGGCGAGTACAAAGGCCAGAAGGACCGCGTATCTCCTGAAGGCCCTCAAATCGCGGGCGGTGATGAGACCCAGCCTTGCGGCCACCGTCAGGGCCACCGGAACCTGAAAGGCGATCCCAAAAATCAAAAGCAACCTTAAGGAAAAACTCAGGTAATCTTTGAGGGTGGGGACCAGGCGCAAATCTTCCCCGCCGAAGCTGGCCAGAAATGCAAACGCCTTGGGGAATACCAGAAAATAGGCAAAGGCCGCTCCCCCTAAAAAGGCAAGGCAGGAGAAGACGACCATGGGCAGGGCAAAGCGCCTTTCGTGTTCGTAAAGTCCCGGGGCCACAAAACGCCAGATTTGAAACATGATAAAGGGGCTTGCCAGGATCACCCCGGCGATTATGGCCAGTTTAAGGTAGCTGAAAAAGGCCTCCTGGTAGGCCGTAAAGATGACCTTCTGCGAGGGGGGAACAACCTTAAGGAGCGGGGCCAGCAAAAAGGCCAGCAGGCGATCGATCTGCCAGTAACACAAGGCAGCGCAGACCGTGGTCGCCACCAAACTTTTGATGATCCGGTCTCTTAATTCCCTGAGGTGTTCGGTTAAAGGCAGTTCCTGGTCAGGCGTTACCGCCGTCAAGAAAGAAGCTCCTTCATAGCGATTACCAGGCTTTCTGGATCAAGCCCCTGTTCCCGGTATAGGTCATCAGGTTTGCCCGAACTTCCGTATTTGGTCACCCCGCGGCAGGAAAGTTTCGCCGCAACACCGTTTAACGCCAGGGTTTTGGCCACCAGGGCCGACAAGCCAGTCTCAACCACGTGGTCTTCCACCACCATGATGGGGCCTTTACGGGCCGCGGCCAGGATGGCTTCTTTGTCAAGGGGCCTTATGGAGGCCATATTGAGGACCGCTACCTCGAAACCTTCGGCCTTTAGCTTTTCCCGGGCCGCCAGTACCCGGGGCACCAGAGAGCCGTAAGTGATAAAGGTGGCGTCCCGGCCGGGACGCAAAAGGTCTGCCTTTCCGGGTTGAAAGACGTAATTTTGGTCAAAGAACGGGGTGCCGTCCTCTTTTAAGACCACAGGTAACTTGGAACGTCCCATACCTACAAAGACGTTGCCGGAAGAGGTGGCCACGTACCTGATGATTCGGTCCGTCTGGTTGGGGTCAGCAGGAAAATAGATCTCCAGGCCAATCAGGTTCAAAAGCAGGCCGAGGTAATCCACACACTGGTGGGTGGGGCCGTCTTCCCCCACGTCAAGGCCACAGTGGGTGGCCACGATCTTCAGGGCGGTCTGGTTCAGCACGTTTAGACGGTGCTGGTTGATGGTCTCATCTACGGCGAAGACCCCGAAAGTGGAAAAGAAGACCAAAAAGCCTTCCCGGGACAAGGCCCCGGCCAGAGAAGCCGCGTGGTGTTCCTGGATCCCCACTTCGTGAAAGGCCTCAGGGCTTTGCTTACGAAAAGCCGTCATCTTGACCGAACCTTCAAGATCACAGGTGATGCCAAGCACCTTGGGAGGACGTCCAGAAAGGTTATTTCGTTCCGCCAGGCTCACCAGGGCCTTCCCGTAGGCGGAACGACAATCGGTCAAGGTGTCCGCCCCGTAAAGGATGGGGTCACCCGGGTCAATTTCTACGGGCTCCGGCTCGTGGGGCTGGTGCGGGAAGGAAACAGGGTAATTTTTCCGTTTTTCCAGCAACAGATCGAGCTCACCCGGATCAAAACCCAGCTCTTCCAGGGCCTTTTTGGCCAAATCCACGGGCAGGGCCATGCCGTGCCACTTTTCGTCGTCTTCCATGAAAGAGATCCCCTTACCCATGGTGGTGGTGGCCAGGATGGCCGTGGGTTTTTCCGGGCAGAGGACCTCTGCGTTTAGGAAGCGGCGCAGGGCCTGGTAAAGGTCGTTGAAATCATGGCCGTTGGCCTCGATCACGTTCCAGTAAGTGGCCTTTATTTCCTGGGCGATGTCCTGGGGCATCACCCGGTAGATCCGCCCCCCGATCTGTAGCCGGTTATAATCGATTAAGGCGCAAAGATTATTGAGCCCGAACTTGACGGCAAAACGCCGTGCTTCAATCACCTGCCCCTTTTGCTGTTCCCCGTCTCCCATCACGCAGAAGACCCGGCGCGCAAGGCCTTTGAGTTTCAGGGCCCGGGCCATGCCACAGGCCGCCGAAAGCCCCTGACCCAGGTTTCCGGTATTCCACTCCACCCCCGGGACGGACTGTTCCACGTGCCCCCCGAAGGCGGAACCGGCCCGGCGAAATTCCATAAGAAAGGCCTCTTCCGGAAAATAACCATATTCGCAGAGCACCGCGTAAACCCCAGGGCTTATATGCCCGTGGCTGATGACGATCCGGTCCCGGTCTGGATGCCGGGGAGCCTTGGGATCGTGATGGGCCAAGGCGTAAAGTAAAAGAAGCATGTGAAGAGAAGAAAGAGAACCTCCCGGGTGCCCACAGCCCGCAAGCGTAGTGGCCAAAATGATGCGGCGGGCGCAACGCCGCCACATCTCTGAGAGGACCTCAAGTTCCTGAGGGGTTAGTCTTTCTTTGGCCGGATCAAGTTTCAGCATAGCCACACTCCTTACCTTGGAAAAACTCTTATGATTACGGCTCGACCTATAGCGCAAGTGGCCCAGAATGCAAGACATAAAAAATGCGGTTGCCAAAATCCCTTAAGGACTTATCAATTCAAAAAAACAAAAAGGAGAGGCCAGATGCAGACCGTCATCTTCGCCATCGGCAAACCGGAAAAGCTAGCGGTGGGACGCCTGAGTCTGGAAGAAAAAGAAGAGCTGCTTATGAAAGAAAGCCTTGATTTAGACGAAGGGGTGGGAGACCGGAGCGTCTTTGATATCAACGATTATCTTGAGGAATTTGGCGTAGATTTTGATTCCATAGAAGATTTTGAAGGCCCGGGCCTTTTAGGGCTTGACCCGGAAGAACTCAGAAGAAAGGCGGTGGTCCTCCCCTTTAAGGCCCCGGAAAGGGGGAATTTTCTGGTCTTTAAAAGATTTCTGATAAGCAAAGAAGAATTTGCGGCCCGCTTCCTCTTTCCTTTTCCTAAGGCCCAGTTTCAGCCGGCACGCCTCATCCCCCTGGTGTTTGACTTCAGCGAATTTTGCGGGGCCGAGTCCTTGCTGGTGGGCTTTTTCTACGTTCAGGAAGAGGAAAAGACCGAAGAGGTGGTTGATTTCTTACGTCTCCAGTTGCGAAAGGTCCCTCCGGCCCGTCAGCCAAGATTCAGCAGGGAGCTTGAGGCAGCCCTTCTTGAAGGAAGACTCCCCCACGGTCCGTCCTTACCGGCCCCTCTTTCCTTCCACCCGGCCCTGCCCCTGGAGGCCGATTTTGACGAGACCTACGAAGCCCAGATCTTAGAGGTGCGGCCGGGAGAAAGCGAGTGTTACAGCCTGGAAATAGAAAAAGAAAGGCCGCTTATTGAAGGCTAACCGGGTCGGTTAAAAAGCCGGAAACCATGAACGAACCTTTGAGCCGTCTGATACGATAAGAGGAGAGTTTGGGGGCCTCAGCCAGGGTCAGGACACCCTGGCCCTCAATGGCGGATGGGGCCTCCTTTCCGCCGATCACCAAAGGCCCGTAAAAAAAGGCAATTTCGTCCACCAGCCCCTGGTCGAAAAAGCTTCCGTGTACTGCGGCCCCTCCTTCCACCAGGATACTTAAAAGCCCCGCCTCATAGGCCTTGCTAAGGCCCTGTTTTAGATCGACTCCACCCGGGGCAGGCTTGAGCCGCCAGACCTCCACCCCCCTTTTGGTTAGCCTTTCTTCCTTGGCGCGGGGGGCGTCTTCCCGGGTCCAGACGATGGTTTTGCCGGGAGAATTAAAGACCTTGACCTCCTCCGGGAGACGAAGATAGCTGTCAAGGATGATGCGCACCGGGTCTCGCCCCCTCACCATCCGGCAGGTCAGGGCCGGGTTATCGGCCTCAACGGTCCCGCGGCCTACCAGAATGGCGTCGCAGAGGGCCCTTAAGCGGTGCCCTACCCGCCTGGCCTCTTCTGAAGTGATCCACTTAGAAGCACCGCTGCGGGTAG
>DROK01000146.1 GCA_011321895.1 Thermodesulfatator atlanticus | reverse complement strand
GGAATTTTTTTAAAATAAAATGCCTGAAATAGCTTATTATCCAGGATGTTCTTTGCTATCTATAGCAAGAGATATTAATGAAATTTTATTTGATGTTTTTAGGGAGTTTGGTTTCTCTTTAAAAGAAGTAGAAGACTGGAATTGTTGTGGAAGCTCTTCAGCCCATAATATTAATCCAGATGTTTCTAAACGATTAGCTTGGCGTATTTTGGCAAAATCTACCCCTTTTAAAGAGATATTGGTAATATGTCCTAATTGCTATTATCGCTTAAAAGAAGGGTTATATGCTTTACGTTTTTCTTCAAATCAGGAGGAATTTTATTCCTTTTTTGGTTGTGAGCCTCCTGTGGATATAAAAATTGTTCACTTTTTAGAATTTTTGTCTCGTTTAGATTGGTCTTCGTTTTCTATTTTAAAATTGAAAAACTTAAAATTAGCTCCTTATTACGGTTGTTCTCTTTTTTCTCCTCCTCATCTTTCTTCAGAAGTCTTAAGGATGGGAATACTTGAAGGAATCTTAAAAAAATTGGGTGCTGAAGTAATTTTGTGGCGTTACGCTACTCAATGCTGTGGAACGTATCTTTCCGTTGTTCGACCTGATTTAATTACAGAAATCATTTCTCAATTCATGTTTGAGTCCCAAAAGAAAGGCATTGAGGCTTTGGTTACTCCTTGTGTTATGTGTCAATTTAATATCGAAATAAGATGCAAAACAACTAAAACAGTCCCTGTTTTTCACCTAATTGAAATCGTGGCTCTTTCGCTACGCAAAATCGAGAAAAAGTGCCTAAAACACCATTTTATTGATCCCGTACCCTTACTAGAAGAAAAGGGGTTAATTTAGAAATTTCTTTGTCAACCATGGTTTAAATCTATTTTTACAGGAATTTTATGGAAATAACCTTAGATTTTCTATTTTTAAATTATTTTAGCCTTTTTTCTTGGCTAGCTCGTTTTTTTATTAGGCTAACAAAGTATTTCTTTACAAAAAAGCAATAAGCCTTATCTTTTTCAGTAGCAAAAGAGTAGTTTTTCCTTTTGCGCGGGATATGAGCTTATGCATTTTAGGCGACGGCGAGGTGGTTCCCATTCCAAAAACCCCAAGGCTATCTTTTACCCCTCCTAAAAAGCTTGTCTCTTTACGGAAGGCTGGTGTTTTGACTAAACAGGCCTTTGATGGTTTTATTTTCTTTCAGTTCAGATGTCTTTTAAGCAAGCTCACGTTTAAATTCAGGAATCTATTGCTAGATACAAATTATTATAAAATTAGAAATATTACTATCGTTTATTAGATGAAAGGAGGGAGAAGATGCGTATTGAGCTTAATGAACCTCTGCCCATGAAACTTGGTATTAACGGTCTGGGTCGTATCGGCAAATTGACCCTCTGGCACCACGTGGCCCGCAAATCTTTTGACGAAATCGTGGTAAACCTGGGGCGTCAGGCCGGTCAGTCCCTGCAAGATATCGCCAACTATATTGAAAAGGATTCCACTTACGGCTGGCTTCCCGTCTATTTGTACGGGCACAAAGGCACCAGGGTTATCGAAAACTTAAACGAAGCCGAAGGGACCATGACCGTTGACGGGGTCAAGGTGCGGGTGCTGAGGGAAAACAGGAATCCCAAAGACATTGGCTGGAAAAACTATGGGGTCCGTCTGGTGGTAGATTCAACGGGACGTTTCAGGGATCCCACGGCTGATCCAGAAAATCCAGGCGGGGCCTTGAGAGGGCATCTGGCCGCGGGAGCGGAAAAGGTCATCCTTTCGGCCCCCTTTAAGATCAAGGAAAAGGGTGCGGAGATGCCCGAGGATGCAGTCACCGTAGTCTACGGCATCAACGAAGGGGATTATAACCCCGGAAAACACCGGGTGATCAGTGCTGCCTCTTGTACCACCACCTGTCTGGCCTATATGATGCGCCCCCTGCTCGATTATTTTGGGGCGGACCGTATCCTTTCCGCCTCCATGGTCACGGTGCACGCGGCCACCGCTTCGCAAGCCGTGCTAGACCGGGTCCCCAAGGCCGGGGCGACTGATTTGCGCAAGATCCGCAGCATTTTTAACAACATCATTCTGACCACCACCGGGGCGGCCAAGGCCTTGGCGCTGGTCATTCCAGAGATGAAAAAAATCGGCTTTATCGCTGAAAGTGTCCGTATTCCTACCAATACCGGCAGCCTCATCGTCCTGGTGGTAAACATCCAGGACGAAAGCCTTGAGAATAGAGTAACGCGGGAGGTCATCAATAAGATTTACGAAGAGGCCGCCAACGGTCCTTACAAGCCTTATCTCTTGTTTACTTTAGAGCAGAACGTGTCAAGCGATATCATCGGCTATCCCGCCGCGGCGGCCATTATCGAAGGTGCCGAAACCCATACCCGTACCGGTTTGGTGCGGGTTGACCTTACCAAGGCTTGTGCCCCCGAGGGGCAAAAATTAGAAGGGCTTCCCTGCGCCCATATCGAGATCCCGGTGACCCAGGCCGTCATCTACGGCTGGTATGACAACGAATTCGGTTCTTATACCACTATGCTCGGGGAACTGACCCTCCATATTGCTCAACAGATGCTTTAGGGGGAGAGCCATGAAGACCATTACCGAACTTAAGCTGGCGCAAAGACCCACCTTGATCCGGGTGGACTATAACGTACCCCTCAAAGACGGGGCCGTGGCCGACGATACCAGGCTGAGGGCCACTCTTCCTACCCTTCGTTACGCGCTGGAACAAAAGGCTAGAGTCATCTTGGCCTCCCATCTCGGCCGGCCCAAGGGTAAACGGGTCCCCGAACTCTCTTTGGCCCCGGTCGCCAAGAGGCTGGCGGAGCTTTTGGGGCAGGAGGTGAAGTTTGCCCCGGACTGTATCGGGCCTGAGGTGGAAAAGATGGTGGCGGAACTGGCCCCGGGAGAAGTCCTGTTGCTTGAAAATTTACGTTTTCACGAAGGCGAGACCAAAAACGACCCGGAGTTTGCCAAGGCCCTGGCCCGTCTGGCCGAGGTGTACGTGAACGACGCTTTTGCGGTCTGCCACCGGGCGCACGCCTCGGTGGTGGGGGTGGTGGCCTATGTTTCCGAATGCGGGGCCGGTTTCTTGCTGGCCCGGGAGATCAAATACCTGACCACTTTGCTTGAGAGTCCGCAAAAGCCCGTAGCCCTGGTGATTGGTGGGGCCAAGGTTTCTACCAAGGTAGGGGTGCTGCGAAACCTTCTTACCAGGATCGACAAACTCCTGATCGGTGGGGCCATGGCCAATACCTTTTTGGTAGCGGAAGGTCTTAAGGTGGGGACCTCCTTTTACGAAGAAGAGTTTGTGGAGGAGGCCAAAGCGGTGTTGGATGAAGCGGAGCGTCGCGGGGTCAAGGTCTATCTCCCGGTAGACGTGGTGGTGGCCCGGGATAAAGAGGCGGAAAAGGGCGAAAACGTCTGCGTTTACGAAATCCCTGAAGACCAAGGGGTTTATGACATCGGCAAGGAGACGAGGAAGCTTTACGCCGCCGCGCTGGAAGGGATGGGGACTATCGTCTGGAACGGACCCCTTGGCCTGTTTGAGAACCCTGCTTTTGCCAAGGGGACGGCCAAAGTGGCGCGTAAGGCGGCGGCCACCAACGCCGTGACCATCGCCGGGGGAGGGGATACCCTGCGGGCCCTCAAAAACGCCGGCGTAAAAAGGGCCTTTTCTTATCTTTCAACAGGAGGCGGGGCCTTCTTGGAATTTCTGGAGGGTAAAGAATTGCCGGGTATTGCCGCGCTAAAGCAGAAAAACTAAAGGAGGAGGTAGTGATGAAACGGCGTCCCCTCATTGCGGGTAACTGGAAAATGCACAAGACCGTTCCTGAGACCCTGGCCTATATCGAGGCCTTTAAGCCCTTGGTGGCGGGGGTGGAGGACCGGGACATAATGCTTGCCCCGCCCTTCACGGCCCTTGACGCGGCTCAGCGTGCCCTGGAAGGGACCAATATCTCCCTGGGGGCGCAAAACTGTCACTGGGAAAGTGAAGGGGCCTTTACCGGAGAGATCTCCCCCAAGATGCTCGCAGACATCGGGGTGACTTACGTCATCATCGGTCATTCTGAAAGAAGACACATCTTTGGGGAAACCAACGAAATGATACGCCGGAAGATAGAAGCGGCCCTTAAGTTTTCCCTAAGCCCCATTCTCTGTATCGGTGAGACCCTGGCTGAAAGGGAAGCCGGCAGGACCTTTGAAGTCCTTGAGCAACAACTAAAAGAAGGGCTTGAGGGTTTTTCTACCGCTGACTTGAAAGAGCTGGTCATTGCTTACGAGCCGGTCTGGGCCATCGGTACGGGCAAGACCGCTACCCCGGAGCAGGCCGAGGAGGCGCACGCCTTCTGCCGTAAATTGCTCAAAGATATGTTCGGGGAAGAGTTTGCCAACAAGATCCGCATCCTTTACGGGGGTAGCGTAAAGCCGGAAAATATTGTAGGTCTAATGGCACGTCCGGACATAGACGGGGCCCTGGTGGGTGGGGCCTCGCTTAAACCGGATGTCTTTGCAAGAATCGTGTGTTTCGGGAGGACTGAATAGATGTTTACCGTCCTGGTCATCGTTCACGTTATCGTATGTATCTTCCTTATCGGGATCGTGCTGGTAAACGTGGGTAAGGGCTCGGAAGTGGGGGCGGTTTTTACGGGCAGCCAGGCCATATTTGGCGGGGCAGGGCCCGGGACCTTTTTGAATAAAGTGACCACGGCCCTGGCCATCCTGTTTTTTGCCACCTCTTTGGCCCTTACCTATTTTTCGGCCCAAAGAACGGGCTCTCTTATGAAAAAACCCCCCAAGCTTGAAATCCCCGCCCCGGAAACCGCCACCCCGCCGGCGGCTAATATCCCGGTCCCCTCTGCTGAAGAGAAAAAAGATTAGTGTTTGGGGGCTTTTTCAAGCTCGGTAATGATTGATTCCGGGGGAGAAGCCTCAAGGGGGGCCTCTCCGTCCAGGTTAAAGACCTTCCTGGTGAAGTCCACTACCTGTTGTCCGTCACGGTGGTAACGGTTTTTGAGATAGATGATGGGGTCGTGTAGAAGCTTGTTTACCAGGGATTTGGTCATCACTTCCAGGGCCTCGCGGTCTTCTGGAGGCAGCTTGGTCTTGAGGTGGGCCAGGGTCTTTTCGAGCTCACGCCGCCTGATCTCTTCGGCTTTTCGGCGCAGGGCCACGATGGTGGGATAGACCTTCAGTTGTTCAAGCCAGGCCTTAAACTTTAAGACCTCTTCTTCGATGATCCTCTCGGCCCTCAGGGCTTCCTTGCGCCGGTAGGCCAGGTTTTCCTCCACCACCGCCTTGAGGTCGTCGATATCGTAGAGGAAGACGTTTTCGATCTCGTTGGCCTCAGGGTCTATGTCCCTGGGGACGGCGATATCAATGAAGAAGATGGGGCGCATTTTGCGCGGGCGCATGAGTTTTTTGATCTGGGCCGCGGAAAGGACGTAATGGGGGGCACCGGTGGAAGAGATGACGATGTCGACCTTTAAAAGGTAGTCTTCTATTTCTTCCAGAGAAATGGCCTCCCCCCGGAACTGTTTGGCCAGTTCGATAGCCCGGGAAAGGGTCCGGTTGGCCACGATGAGCTTGCTCACCCCCTGGTTTAAGAGGTGTTGGGCCGCCAGTTCCGCCATCTCGCCGGCACCGATGAGCATGGCCTGTTTGCCGGAGAGGTTACCAAAAATCTTTTTGGCCAGCTCCACCGCCGCGTAACTTACGGAAACCGCGTGGCTCCCGATCCCGGTTTCCGAACGAATCCTTTTGGCCACAGAGAAGGCCTTGTGGAGCAGGCGGTTCAAGATGACGCCGGTGGCCCTCCTTTCCGCTGCCCGCCGGTAGGCTTCTTTTAGCTGGCCAAGGATCTGGGGTTCCCCAAGCACCATGGAATCAAGCCCGGCTGCTACGCGGAAGAGATGGCGCACCGCCTCCTCGTTGCGGAAATAATAAAGGTGTTTCTCAAAGAGGGAGACCTCTATGTCGTTGGCTTCGCCCCAGGCCTTTTTGCTCAATTCGACTGCGGTTTCAGGCTCGCGGCTGACGAGAAGCAGTTCTACCCGGTTACAGGTTGAGAGGAAAAGGACTTCCCTTACCACGGGGATGGCCAGAAAGAGGTTGAGCGGGTCCAGGTCGCGTCCGGCAAAGGAGAGCTTTTCCCTCACCTCCACCGGGGCCGTGCGGTGGTTTAGCCCGATCAAAATGAGGTGGTCTTTAACCGTGCCATTCGACATAGGTGTGTGCTCCAGGGACGTAAAGATTCACGATAAAGAAAGATATAAGCCAGGCCATAAAGCCCACCAAGGAGAGCCAGGCGGCCTTACGACCCCGCCAGCCCACCGCCAACCTCTCGTGCAGAAGGGCCGCGTAAATCAACCACATGATAAGTGACCACGTCTCTTTAGGGTCCCAACTCCAGTACGAACCCCAGGCCTCTTCCGCCCAGACCGCTCCGGTAATAATACCCACCGTCAAAAGGGGAAAACCTATTTTTAAAGATAATTCGTTAATGCGGTCAAGCACCTCAAGGGAAGGGAGTCTTTTAAACCACCCTCCCAGTTTCTTCTTTTTGATCTGGCGCTCCTGAATGAGATACATGACCCCGCTGGCGGCGGCCAGGATAAAAAAACCATACGATACCAGTGAGATGGCCGCGTGGATGGGGAGCCAGAAGCTTTTGAGCACCGGAGGCAGGGGCAGGATCTCTTTGGGGCAAAAAGAAGAATAGACCAGCAGGATGGTGGCCACCGGCAGGACGAAGGCCCCCAGGGTTTTGGCCTGTTTGAAACGTCTGTCGATGATGAGGTAGCCCAATACCAGGCCCCAGCTGAGAAAGGAAGTGGCTTCAAAGAGATTGGTAAGAGGGGGGTGCCCGGCCTCCACCCACCGCAGGATGATGCTCAGCGAATGAAAGGCAAAACCCAAAAGGAGGGTATAGTAGGCCCCCTTGGCCGCCTCTTTCTTTAAGGTGTAAAGGTAAACGAAATAACCCACCGTGGCGATGGCGTAAACGATTAAGGCCAGCTTAAAGAAAAAGAGATTCATGGTTTTAAGGGTGCCATAAAGGCAAAGGTTTGTGAAGTAAATAAGGTTAAATGGCCAGCGTTTCGGTAATTTTTTGGCGGAAGGCCTTGATAGTGGCGGCGTAATCAGGGGTGTTGAAGATGGCCGAGCCCGCCACCAGGATGTCAGCTCCGGCGCGGACTACCTCCGGCAGCGTTTCCAGGTTAACACCCCCGTCTATCTCCACCGGAAGGTCAAGCCCGTAAGCTGCGATCATTTCCTTAAGGGCCCTTACTTTCTTTAAGGCGGAGGGGATAAATTTTTGTCCTCCAAAACCGGGGTTTACGCTCATAATGAGGACGTAGTCTATCTCTTCCAGGATATAGGTCAGGCTTTCCAGCGGGGTGGCCGGGTTTAATACCACTCCTGCCTTTTTTCCCAGCTCTTTGATCCGGGAGACGGTGCGGTGGAGGTGAACACAGGCCTCCACGTGGACGGATATCCAGTCCGCTCCGGCCTTGGCAAAGGCTTCCAGGTACTGGTCGGGGTTTTCGATCATCAGGTGGACGTCAAAGGGGAGTCTGGTTACCGGCCTGATAGCCTCCACCACCAGGGGGCCGATGGTAAGGTTGGGGACGAAGTGCCCGTCCATCACGTCTATATGGATGAGATCCGCCCCGGCCCTTTCTACCGCCTGGACTTCTTCCGCCAAACGGCCAAAGTCTGCCGACAAGATCGAGGGTGCAAGCTTAATCATGCTTGAACCTCGGAAAATGGACGATCTTTTCCTTACTTTTAGGGGGTTCCTTGGGGGGTGTGGGGGGCTCCGGAGGGGTGTCTGGCTTTATGGGGAGCCGCTCCCGGTATTTCTGTACCAGGGTTTCGGGAAGGGCCGTGGTATACCAGATGACGTTGGCCCGTTGCATCACGATGTGTTCGAGCATCAAGGGGATGGGGTGCCAACCCTGGGCGTCAATGGCCACCAGGGCAGGCCATTCCACGTCAAAAAATTCCCGCTTTTCCAGGACGAAGGCCAGGGTTTCCATGCCGTGATGATAGCAAACCAGGCCCATGAGGAGGCCGTTGCTGGTCTGAAAGAGTACCGGTGCCTTTTTGGTGGCCTTGGGAAGCATGCCTTAAACATAAACAAAGCCTTGGGTCTTGCAATAGGAAAAGTTAAGATGGGCAAAAACCAGAGGAGAAACGGATGAAACGCCCCTTATACCTCCTGGTCCTTTTTCTGGTCTTAGTGGCCACCAGCTGTCCGGCCCGTAAAGAGACCCATTACGTGCGCTGGGTTATAGACGGGGACACCGTCGTGCTGGAAAACGGGCAGAAGGTGCGCTACGCCAGCATCAACGCCCCGGAAATTCCCCATGAAGATGAGCCCGGGGAACCCTTCGGCCGGGAAGCTCTCAAGGCCAACATCCGTCTGGTCAAGAAGAAATACGTCCTGCTGGAGATCGCCGAAGAACCGAGGGATCGTTTCGGCCGGCTCCTGGCCTACGTCTTTCTGCCGGACGGTACCTTCGTACAGGAGGCCCTGGTCGCGCAGGGGCTGGCTTTTGTGTGTTACATGCCCCCCAATACCAAATATTTTTCCCTGCTTCTTGCGGCCCAGCGCAGGGCCATGCGCAAGGGCCTTGGCCTCTGGGGTGGGGATTTTTTCCGGGGAGAACCTTATTATTTGGGGAACCGGCGTTCCCGCCGTTTCCACCGGCCTGATTGTCCCCTGGGCCGGAAGACGGCCCCCCGTAACCGGGTGGTTTTCAAAGACATGAAGGAGGCCTTCTTTGAGGGGTATTGTCCCTGTAAGAGGTGTCGGCCTTGGCCGGGCCGTTAATTTTTGGCTAAAATTTAAGCGGGAGTCAAAATGAGCCAGAAAAACCAAGAGGAAATCAAAAAGAGATTACAACAATTACGGGAGAAGATCGACGCCTTAGACCGGACCGTGCTTTCCTGCCTTAAGGAGCGCCTGGCCGTGGTAAAAGAAGTGGGGGCGCTCAAACGACAGCTAGGGGTCGAGGTTCTGGACCTGGGGCGGGAACGCGCTGTTATTGAGAGGATCTTGGCGGAAAACGCAGGGGTCTTCCCGGAAGAGGCCTTGAAGGCCATTTTTCTGGAAATAGTTCATACCTGCCGTACCGCGCAAGAACCCCTCAAAGTGGCATACCTGGGGCCGGAAGCTACGTTCAGTCATATGGCGGCCATCAAATTCTTTGGCCACGCCGCGGATTTCAGGCCGCAGGAGGCCCTCCTTGACGTATTTGAAGAGACCGAG
>DROK01000145.1 GCA_011321895.1 Thermodesulfatator atlanticus | reverse complement strand
GGGCAAAGATCCCTTACCACGCACTTGGCGCAAAGGGGCTTTTTGGCCTTACAGATCTGGCGGCCGTGTTGCTGGAAGACATAAGGAATAAAGCCCCAGTCTTCTTTGGGAATAATGGCCATCAGGTCCTGTTCGATTTTGTTGGGGTCCTTTTCGTTGGAAAACCCGAGCCGCTTGGCCAGCCTCCGCACATGGGTGTCCACGGGGATCCCTTCCACGATGCCGTACGCGTTGGCTAGCACGATGTTGGCTGTTTTGCGGGCTCCTCCGGGCAGCTTCAACATATCGTCCATGTTCCTGGGGACTTCCCCGCCGAACTCTTCCACGATCATCCGGCAGGCTTCTTTGATGTATTTGGCCTTTTGCTGGTAAAAACCCGTGGGACGGATGTCTTCAGCCAGCTCCTCTAAAGGGGCTTCCGCGTAGTCCTTGGCGCTACGGTATTTTTTAAAGAGCTGGCGGGTTACCTGGTTCACCCGTTCATCGGTACACTGGGCGGAAAGAATGGTGGCCACTAATAGTTCCAGGGGGTTGCTAAATTTAAGGGCGATTCTGGCCTCAGGATAGGCGGCCTTTAAACGTTCGATAATTTTAAGGAGCCTTTCCTTCTCCTCAGGGGGTAATTCTTTTTTCTCTTTCTTCTTTTTGGCCATTTTTCTACAGGAAGGGGGTGGTTTTTTCCCGCAGGTCTTCCACCAGGGAAGAGAGGAGTTCCTCCTCTTCGGGGTAATTTTTCCTTTCCCAGCGTTTATAGTCCTCTATGGCGATACTCTTTTCTGCCACCGGCAGGGCCTTTTCTTTGATCAAGCGGCTGCTAAGGGTGGGCCTTATCGTTTCGGCCAGAATGAAAAAAGACATCAGCCTGCGAAAGACGTTCAGATCATAGGTGTCCAGACTCTTGCCGGCCTCCTGGCAGTCCCGGCAGGCGTAGGTCAGATGCTTTACCCTTTCCAAAAGGGGGATCTTGATCTGAGACTGGACCATTTCGTCCAGTTTGGTGTATTCCCAGGCGATATCCACGTATTCCTCCAGGGTGAAATCGCGCATCAGGAGGGTTTCCCGGAACCATTCGGAGAACCTGGTCTTGAGATAGTCTACCAGGGTCATGAAATCCAGCTGGGCCCGGTGAAATTTGAGTTCCTCAAGGGGGAGGCCAGCCAGTTCGGCGATCTGCGCCAGTTTAAAGGTGCCGGTGTAAATGTGGAGGAGGGCTGCCAGGTAGTGGTAATTGGAGAAGATGATGCGTTTGCCCATGATGGTGGCCCTGGGAGGGCGGTGGTGGTAACGGTCTAAGGCCTCTCCTACCCACCTGGCTGCCAGAAAAGTCCTGCCCATACCCTAAAAATAGCACAACTTTTTCCCAAGCCAAATCGCTACCATTAATGGGAGCATTTTTTAACCGACACGCTTAATCGATACGAACCCTTCGTTCGGGGCACCATAAAACAGGGCCTTCTGGTTTGACTTTTGGTGGCAAAAGTTTAAATTTGCGGTGGTAGCTTTATGCGCATCAAAAGACTTGAGCTTTTCGGTTTCAAGACCTTCCCGAACCGGACCATCCTCTCCTTTTCTCCCGGTATTTCTGCCATAGTGGGGCCGAACGGGGCGGGGAAGAGCAACATCGTTGACGCCCTGCGCTGGATCTTGGGGGAGCAGAACCCGCGCCATTTACGGGTGAGAGAAATGGTGGACCTCATCTTCGCCGGGGATAACGGTCGGCGCCCACAATTTGCCGAAGTCAAACTGGTTCTGGAAAACGAGCAGGGAAGGGGCCCCAAAGACCTGGCTCACCTCCCGGAAATAGTGGTGGCGCGGCGCCTTTACCGGGACGGTGAAAGTGAGTTTTTCCTGAATAACCGTTTGTGCCGCTTAAAAGACATCGTTTATTTGTTCCTGGACACCGGGGCCCACGCCCGGGGCTACGGCATCATTGACCAGGGCCAGGTGGGGCAATTCCTGGAACAGTCCCCTAAAGAAAGACGCCGTTTCCTGGAAGAACTGGCAGGTATTGCGCGCTATAAGCTCAAGAAAGAAGAAACCGAACGCCAACTGGAACGCAGCAGAGAGAATCTCTTGAGGTTAAAGGATATCTTAACTGAAGTGGATAACCAGCTCAAAAAGCTGGAGAAGCAGGCAGAGAAGGCAAAACTTTACCTGAAACTCCAAGAAAAACTCAAGGGCCTTGAACTGAGCAGGCTAAATCAGCTCTATCTCAGCACCTTCCGAAAGAAAGAAAAGCTTTTGCCCAAGAGACAGGAACTTCAGGCCCAAAACGACCTACTACGCCAGGAATACGAAAGGCTTTTACCCCAGAGGGAGGAAGTTTCGGCTGAGGCAGAACTTTTGCGGGAGGAGATCCAGAAATTAGAAGAGGACTGGCAGAAGATAATGGCTGATTTGCGCCAGGCAGAACAGGACTACGAAAACATCCTCCAGGAAGAAAACAACCTAGCCCGAAATATAGCAAGTTTGACGGGAAAACTGGGCGAAAAAGAACAGCAGTTAAAAGAGCTGAAATCCACCTTGGAAGAAATAAAAAAGAGAAAGAAAGAGGCTTCTCAGAAGCTTCTTGAAATAAAAGAAGAAAAAGAGGTTTGGTGGCAGAGAAAAAAGAAACTGGATGAGACCCGAAGGGAGATCGAACAAAAGCTCAAAGAGCTTGACGAAAAGATAAGCGCTTTGAAACAAATTATCAGCAGTCAGGAAAGAGACAGAAAGAGCTGGGAAAAGGAGCTTTCTTTTTTAAGAAAGGAAGCCCAAAAAATAGAAAACAAAAAGGATATCCTGGCCAACCGCTACGGAGAAATCGTCAGGGAAAAAGAAGAACTTTTAAAAGAAAAAAGGGTTTTAAGCCAGCAGTTAGGTTCGTTATCAGCCCAAAAGGCGGCCCTGGCCAAGGAAGTGGAAACGCTTAAGGTTTCGCTGGCAAAGTGCAGGGAAGAAGAGAGTCTTTTGCGTCTTAAGCTGAAAGAACTTCACCAGGAGGTCAGCTGGCTTACCAATTTTCTGGCAGAAAACAGTCCAGAAGCAGTCAAGCTCCTTAGGGAGGCCGGCTATCCGGCAAAGATGCTCTTTGAAACGGTAAGCCTTGACGAACAGGAAGAAAGGACTCTGGAGCTGGCTTTTCCCGAATTGGCCAAGGCCTTGTGGCTTCCAGGAGGAAAAAGGGAGCCCATTACCTTCCTCAAAGAGAAAGACGTTTCCGCCTTAATCTATGTGGGGAAAGACCCTGAGCTTTTCCTGCGCAAACGGTTCCAGAAGACCGTTTTGAAGGAGGAGCTAACCCCGGAAAAGGACGCCTGGGTGGTTTCCCCGGCCGGGGATCTCCTTGAACCGGATGGTCTCCTCCACCTGAGAGGAAAGAAGAAAGCCCCCTTTATCCTTAGTAAACGCCGGAAACTTATAAAAACAAAGGAAGACCTGAAAGCTACCGAAAAAGAGCTTTCTCAAAAGACCGCGCACCGTCTCCAACTTGAAAAGAACCTGGCCGATAAAGAAAAAGAATTGCAAAAGGTCAAGAAAGAATTACAAGAACAAGAAAAGAAACTCGTAAGTGTAGAAAAAAGACTTGATCGTTTAGAAATAGAAGAAGAAAAGTTTATCCTTGAAAGAAATCTCTTATATGAAAAAGAAAGAGAAATTTCAGTAAAAACCGCGTCTTTAGAAGAAAAGTTGTCCCAAGTAAAGGGTGAAATGTCTTCTCTCCTGGAACGTCAAAAGGCCCTTTTCCAAGAAATAGAACCTCTTCAAAAAGAACTCGATTCCTTAAAGAAAGAGTTGAGGCATGTGTCTTCCCGGATAAGGGATCTTGAGTTGGCAAGCTCTGCGCTGCAAGAACGCGCAAGGCAGGCAAGACACGAAGAAGAACGCCTCCTCAAAGAGGAGGTAAAATTGGCTAATGAACTGGAAAGGTTAAAAGAAAAACTGAATTTTTGGGAGACCAGATTAAGAGAAATCAAGAAGGATCTGTCTTCTAAACGCAAAGAAGTAGAAGATTTGCGGGAAAAAGAACAAAATATTAAGGCTTTGCTGGAAAACAAAAGGAAGCTCTTGCATGAAAAGGCAGAAAAGGAAAGATCTCTTAGCGAAAGGTTGACTAAATTAATTAAAGAAATCTCAAAGACGGAAAAACAGCTGAATCGTCTGGAAGTAGACCTGGCGGAGCTTGAGTTGACGTTGAGGCATTTAAACGAACAGGCCCTGGAGAAATTTGGTCAAACGCTTCCGCAAGAAGAGACAGCCGGGGCCGTCTCCCTTGGCCAGCTCGAAAGGGAGATCGAAGATATCAGAGCGCAGCTGAACGGGTTGGGCGCGGTAAATCTCGCGGCTTTAGAGGAGCTTGAGCAGACCCGGGAACGGAAAGAATTCCTGCTTACCCAGAAGAATGACCTTGAAAAGGCCATCCGGGATCTGGAAGAGGCGGTGCGCCAGATCAACAGCAAATGTCGCACACGGTTAAAAGAAGCCCTGGAAGCGGCCAACGAAAAATTAAACCTGGTCTTTGGGCTCCTTTTCCCCGGGGGAAAGGCAAGGCTTGATTTTACCGAGGCCCAGGATCTGCTTGAGGCAGGGCTTGAACTTGCGGTAAAACTTCCCGGCAAACCCGTGCGCCATCTGACCATGCTTTCGGGAGGAGAAAAGGCCCTTACGGCGCTGGCCGTCCTTTGTGCCTTCTATCTGGTAAAACCCGGGCCCTTCTGTATCCTGGACGAAGTGGACGCCCCTTTAGATGAGGCCAATACGGCCCGTTTCATCCAGCTCCTTAAAGAACTTAACCGTCACAGTCAGATAATACTGGTCACCCACAACAAACAGGTGATGGAGGCGGCGGATACCCTCATCGGGGTGACCATGGAAGAGAAAGGGATCTCCAAGATCGTAAGCGTCTCTTTGGTTTAACAGCCGTAATCGTTCAGGCTGTAACCATGGCGCTCGAAGCTTCGGCGTATCCGGCTCCTTTTTCCCTTTTCGAGACCGTAATAGATCTGCAAAAAGCGAACGGCAGAGGCCTCTTTACCGCAGGCGGCTTCAAAAAGGGCCTCCTGTTCCGCGGTCTCAAGCCGGGCCTCTTTTAAGATGTTGAGCAGTTCTTTTTCCTGACAGAGCCTCTTTTCAAGCCTCTGGGAGCCTGCCCCCTTTTTGCCGATAATGACCCAGGGGCGGTCTAGGTCATACCGGGCCGCGTCCCCTTTTTCCTGGTAGAGGTATACCCCTCTGCCTCCACAGCCCAGAAGCAAAAACAACGAGAGGAAAAGCCAAAACTTTTTCATAAACCTCCCTCCTTTCTCTAGTAATTTAGTATGCTTTGGAGGGAGGTCAAACGAAATTTAGTCCTTTTCCCGGCCGTACACGTCCTCAAAACGCACGATGTCGTCTTCGCCCAGGTATTCGCCGTTTTGGACCTCGATGATTTCCAGGGGAATTTTGCCGGGGTTTTCCAGGCGGTGTTTGGTGGACTTGGGCACGAAGACCGATTCGTTTTCGTGCAGAAACATTTCTTCGTCCCCAATCTGTACCTTGGCGGTGCCCCGGACCACTACCCAGTGTTCCGAGCGGTGGTAATGCATCTGGAGGCTTAACCTTTCCCCCGGGTTTACCACGATCCGTTTTATTTTGTAGCGGGGCCCTTCTTCAAGGACGGTGTAACGCCCCCACGGGCGGTAGGTGGTAACGTGTTCGGTGGCCTCCCGGTAGCCGGAAGCCTTGAGTTTTTTGACCAGCTGGCTTACCTGCTGGGTGTGGCCCCTTTTTACTATCAGCAGGGCGTCCGGGGTCTCCACTACCAGGTGGTCTTCCAGCCCGATGGTGGCGATGAGGCGCTCTCCTCCCCAGATGAGGCAATTTCGGGTGTCAAGGGCGATGACTTTCCCGGTCTGGGCGTTGCCTGCTTCGTCTTTGGCCAGGATGTCAAAAAGGGCGTCCCAGGAACCGATGTCGTTCCAGTAGACCTTGAGGGGGATCACGGCCACCCGGGCGGATTTTTCCATAAGGGCGTAATCGATGGAAATGTCGGGAAATTCCGAAAAACGCGCCTCTATCGCGGGAAAACCCTCACTGTAGAGGCTAAAAATGGCCGGTGCGTATCGGGCCAGTTCATTTTCAAAGGTCTTGAGGCTGAAGAGGAAAATACCGGCGTTCCAGAAATAGCCCCCTTCCTTAAGGTAGCTTTCCGCGGTTTGGCGATCCGGTTTTTCCGTAAAGCAGGCCACCTTGAAGGCGTTTTCTCCCAGAGATTCTCCCCGTTTGATGTAACCGTAACCGGTTTCAGGTCGCTTGGGCTCGATACCAAAGGTAACCAGATAGCCTGCCCGGGCGGTGGGGGCGGCTTGCTGGACGGCCTGAACGAATTCCTCTTCCGGTCTGATTACGTGGTCTGAAGGGCAAACGAGGAAGGTTTCCTCCGGGGAGGCGCCGAGCTTTTCTCTGGCGTAGGCCAGACTGAACGCGATGGCCGGGGCGGTATTGCGCCCCTCGGGTTCACACAGGAGATGGTAACCCTCAAGCCCGGTCAGATGAGATTTTACGTGAAATTTATAATCCTTGCGGGTGATGATGATGAGGTCTTCAGGGGCGAGGAAACGGAGCAATCTGCTTACCGTTTGTTTGAGGAGGGAATCCTCCCCGTTCAGCCTCAGGAACTGTTTCGGGTATTCTTCCCGGGAAAGGGGCCAGAGTCTGGTGCCAGAGCCACCTGCAAGGATGATCGCTTTCATACTCGCTCCTTACTGGTTTTTTAAGGGAGGTTGGCCGGTAGATTCCAGCACCGACTGCCAGAAACGGCTCTTTAAATTTACGTGTTTGCGTTTGGTGACCGCCAGTTTAAGCGGTACGTGGATATAGCGGTCGTTCAGATAGCTTACCATCATTCCGGTCTTTCCCGCCATGGCGGCGTGGGTAGCGTACTGGCCCAGAAAACCGCAATAAATACGGTCGTCCACGATGGCGGGCACGCTCCGGATGATGTAGCTCGGGTCAATATAGCGGAGATAGATTTCTATCCCCTTGTTGGTGAAATATTCCTTGATCTTGTCTTTTAAGAACTTACCTATATCTCCCAGTTTCAGGTTGCCGGAGGCGTCGTATTGGGGCGGGTCAGGGCGGACGTATTTTTGGCCAGCCCCTTCCGCCACTACGATCACCGCGTGTTTGCGGTCTTGAAGCCTCTTTTCCAGGGCGGCGAGCAGCCCGTTGGGAGGCTCAAGGTCAAAGTCCTCCTCCGGGATGAGACAGAAATTCACTTCTTTGCGGGCAAGCGTAGCCGCCGCGGCGATAAAGCCGGAATAGCGGCCCATCACTTTGACCAGGCCGATACCGTTGGGAGCCGCAATCGCTTCGGTATGGGCGCACCTGATGGCCTGGCAGGCCATCTCTACCGCCGTGTCAAAACCAAAGGTTTTGGAGATAAAGAAGATGTCGTTATCAATGGTCTTGGGCACCGCCACCACCGCGATCTTGAGCCCCCGGGCACTTATTTCTTCTTTGATCTTGGTAGCGGCCCGAAAGGTTCCGTCACCACCGATCATGAAGAGTATCTGGACGTTCATGCGCTCAAGGGCGTCTACGATCTCGTCGATCGGCTGGTGGCCACGGGAAGTCCCCAGGATGGTCCCTCCTAGCTCGTGGATATTGGACACCACTTCAGGGGTGAGTTCGACGACGTCGTGCCCGTATTTGGGGATAAACCCCTGAAGACCGTAGCGGATGCCGAATATGTGACGGACTCCGTATGAAAAATAGAGGGTCAACACGATGGAACGGATGACGTCGTTTATACCCGGGCAAAGCCCCCCGCAGGTAACGATCGCCGCCCGGGTCTTGGCAGGATCAAAATAGATCCTGGGCCTTGGGCCAGCCAGTTCCGCCGAAGGAGGAGTTCGTCCTTCTTCGAGGCATTTCTTCAGGTAGTCTTCTGAGACCACCAGGCTGGCCTTCATATCGTCGGTTACGTAACAGAGGCGATCTTTTTGCAGGGGAT
>DROK01000144.1 GCA_011321895.1 Thermodesulfatator atlanticus | reverse complement strand
TTTGCACCTTAGCGAGGTTAAACACGGGCTCTGGGCCCCTTTCAAAGCCACTTTCAAAGAGCGGGGATCCTGGTTGATGTTATTGGTGGCCCTGATTTATTCGGTGACCTCGGTCCTCCTCAAAGTGGGCCTCAAACATTCAGAACGCTTCTTTTTTGCCTTTTTTTATTATACTTTTCTGGGGCTTTTTATGGCACCGATCCTCGTGATCTTTTTCCGGGCCAATCCGATAAAGGTGGCCAGGGGCTGCCCGAAAGGTTTTTTGGCGGTGGCCTTGAGTCAGAGTGCCGCGGTGGTCTGTCACGTATGGGCCTTAAGCCTGGCCCCCACCGCTTATATGATTGCCATCAAAAGGCTGAGCGTCCTTTTTGGCGTCATCATAGGGGGCCTTTTCTTCAAGGAAAGGGCCTTTGGGGCGCGCCTGGTGGGGGCGAGTTTGATGGTGGCCGGGGTCTTTCTGATAGCCCTGGCCCGATAAAACCGGGGCGATGACGGCGGAAATACTGAACCAGATCTACCAGAAACTCTTTCGTCATTTTGGGCCTCAGGGTTGGTGGCCGGGAGAAACCCCCTTTGAGGTCTGCGTGGGGGCCATCCTCACCCAGAACACCAACTGGCAAAACGTGGAACGGGCCATAAAAAACCTAAAAGAAAGGGGGCTCCTTGAGCCTCATAAACTCTTTTCTCTTCCTCTGGAAGAGCTGGCCCAACTTATCCGGCCCGCTGGTTATTTCCGTGTCAAGGCCAAAAGGCTCAAAAATTTCCTGAAACTCCTGGTCGAGGAATACCAGGGAAGCCTTGAGAGACTCTTTGCCGCAGGCCCGGAGCTGGCGCGCCAAAAACTGCTTGCGGTTTCGGGGATAGGTCCGGAGACCGCTGATTCCATCCTCCTTTACGCCGGAGGCTTTCCGGTCTTTGTGGTGGACGCTTACACCAAACGGATCTTGCTGCGCCACGGCCTGGCCACGGAAGAGATGGGGTATGAGGAACTCAAAGAATTGTTCGAAAAGAATCTCCCCGCCCAAACCGAACTCTTTAACGAGTACCACGCCCTCCTGGTGGCCTGTGGCAAAACCTATTGTCGCCCCAGGAGACCAAGCTGTGAGAAATGCCCCTTAAAGGACCTGGAAAAAGAATTCTAGGCGTTCGGCCGGGACTTGGGGTTCCAGAGGGCTTTAAGCCCTTCCTTCAGGTCGTTTCCGGTGGGCATCTGATAAACCCGCAGATCAAACTCCCCTGCGGTTGACAAGATGTGATCAAAGATGTCCGCCTGTACCTTTTCGTAAGGGATCCAGCGGGTATCAGCCACGAAACAATAGACCTCCAGGGGAAGCCCCTGGGGGGTAGGGGCTAACTGACGCACCATCAGGGTCATGTCTTTCCTGATCTTGGGGTGGTGTTTCAGGTATTCTTCGATGTAAATGCGAAAGGTCCCCAAATTGGTCAGCCGGCGCCCGTTAAGGGGAGAAGCTGCCGTATCTATCCCCTGGCTCCGGTTATATTCTTCGATTTCCCGCAACTTCCTGTCCAGGTAATCCTTCAAGAGGTGAACCTTTTTCAGGCGGGCCAGGAGCTCGTCGTCCAGCAGCTTCACCGAACTCTGGTCCACCAGGATGGCCCTCTTGATGCGACGCCCGCCGGAGAGCTCCATCCCACGCCAGTTTTTAAAGGATTCCTCCAAGAACTTGTAAGTAGGGATGACCACGATGGTCTTGTCCCAGTTCTGGACCTTTACCGTGTGGAGGGCGATGTCTATTACTTCCCCGTCTGCCCCAAATTTGGGCATTTCAATCCAGTCTCCGATGCGAAAGAGATCCTGGGAAACGATCTGAAAACTGGCCACAAAAGAGAGCAGGGTGTGTCTAAAAATAAGGAGGAGGACGGCGCTTAAGGCACCAAGCCCGCTTAGGAAAACCCAGGGGGACCGGTTGAAAAGGGTGGCCAGGGCGATGATGGTCCCCGCCGCGTAGACGAAAAGTTTGGCTATTTGCACGTAGCCCTTGATGGGGTGCTCTTTAGAGATCGGGTGACGCTCGTAGGCAGAAACCCCCACCGAGAGAAGCCGGTCGAGCAAAAGGACCACCAGCACCGTCCAACCCACTTCCACCAGGCGCTCAAGGACCGGCTGAAAACGGGGCAGGAAATGGGCCCCAAAATGGACGACCAGAAGGACCACCGCGTAAGCGGCGATATTGTAGACTTTGTGTTGCGAGAGGAGGTCATCCCAGGGGTTGGCGGAGCGTCGGGAGAGGCGGTGGGCCGTCTCCACGATGAATTTTTTGGCCAGAAAATAGGCCAAAAAGGAAAAACCAAAGAGAAGGGCCGCCCTCAATAGTTCGTTGTTTATTATTTCGTGGTAAAGCTGGTTCCAGGCCTCCATCGCCGTTGCATTATAGCCCAAAAGAGAAGACCCGGCAGGGTGGGAAAATCCTGGTTTTCTAATAAACTGTTTTTAGTGTCATGAAAAAAGATTTTTTAGAGGAAATCAAAGACCCTTTGGCCCTGGTTAGGGAGGGGCAGGTGGTAGCCGCCAACGAGGCCTTCCGGCTCCTCTTCCATCTGGAAGGTCTGCCGGTGGAGCTTCGCCGTCTTTTCGAACATTATCCCGCCGATTACGGGCTTTTTGAAACCCGGGGCAAACGTCTGGACGGGTCTCTTTTTGAGGCGGAAGCGGTCCTCCTGCCCTTCCAGGACGGGCAAAAACAGCTGCTGGTTAGGGACGTAAGCCAGCGCCGGGCCACGGAAAAGATGTGGCTCCAGGCCGAACGTCTAACGGCCATGGGCAAATTGGCGGGTGAGATCGCGCACGAAATAAATAACCCCTTGGGGGGGATTCTCCTCTACGCCAACCTGCTAAGAGAGGATCTCCCCGAGGCCAGCCCCCTCCTCCTCCACGTGGACAAAATCATCAAGCTCGCCACCCGTTGTCGCATCATCGCCAAGGCCCTCTTAAACTTCGGGCGCCCGGAAGATACCCTGGAAGAATGGGTGGATTTAAACCAGGTGGTAAGAGATATGTTCTCTTTGATCGAAGACCACCGGCTCTTTAAGGCCGTAACCGTAAGATGGGAACTGGCTGAGACTCTTCCCTTTGTACAGGGTAACCGCAGCCAGTTAGAACAACTTACCCTGAACCTTATTATCAACGCCGGCGAGGCCCTGGCCGGCCAGGGGCACCTGGTGTTACGCACTTATTACCAGAGCAGAGAAGAAGTGGTGGTTCTGGAGGTGGAAGATGACGGCCCGGGTATCCCTCCTGAAATCAGAGAAAAGATATTTGAGCCGTTTTTTACCACCAAAAAGGGAGGTAAGGGGACGGGCTTAGGTTTGGCCATCTGTCATGGTATAGTTAAAAGGCACGGGGGGACGATCGAGGTTGAAAGCCAGCCCGGACGAACGCTTTTTCGGGTCAAACTTCCTAAAATTCACTATGAATAAAGGAAAAATCCTCATCGTGGACGACGACCCTGCCATCCGTGACGCCTGTTTTCAAGTCCTTACCAGGCAGGGCTACGAAGTAGAACTGGCCGCTTTTCCCGAAGAGGCCCTGGAACTGTTTTCGCGTTTCGAATTTGACGCGGTCTTGCTCGACCTGAAGATGCCAGGGATGGGCGGCCTTGAACTCCTGAAACACATCAAGGAAATCGACCCCCACACCGAAGTGGTGATCATCACCGCTTACGGCACGGTTACCAACGCGGTGGAAGCGATGAAAAGCGGGGCCAGCGACTTTTTGCAAAAACCTTTTGGGCCGGAGGAGTTAAAACTGGCGGTGGAAAAGGCCCTGGGCCGGCGCAAACTGACCCTTGAAA
Organism: Thermodesulfatator atlanticus; assembly: GCA_011321895.1. Taxonomy (GTDB): domain Bacteria; phylum Desulfobacterota; class Thermodesulfobacteria; order Thermodesulfobacteriales; family Thermodesulfatatoraceae; genus Thermodesulfatator; species Thermodesulfatator atlanticus_A. The sequence goes on along the minus strand of DROK01000144.1, from coordinate 2,391 downwards.
ACATCTATCTTAAACGAACCCTGGCGGAAAAAGAGGGCGGGATCAACATTATCGGGGAAAGCCCTGTCATCAAACAGGTTCTGGAAATGGCCAAGATGGTCGCTCCCACGGATTCCACCGTCCTCATCACCGGAGAATCGGGCACCGGCAAAGGGCTTCTGGCCCGTAAAATCCACGAATTAAGCCCCAGGGCCAACGGCCCCTTCGTGGCGGTTGACTGCGGCACCCTGGTACCCACCCTCTTTGAATCCGAGCTTTTTGGCCACGTGAAAGGGGCCTTTACCGGGGCCAGCACCCACAAGATAGGCAAATTTGAGCTGGCCAACGGCGGCACCCTTTTCTTCGATGAGATCGGTAACATCTCCGTGGATATCCAGGCCAAGCTCCTCAAAGCCGTAGAAGAAAAGGAAATCTCCCCGGTAGGAAGCCACCGGGTTACCAAAGTGGACGTAAGGATCATCGCCGCCACCAATAAAAACTTAGAAGAAGAGATCAAAAAAGGCACTTTCCGCAACGACCTCTTTTACCGCTTAAACGTGGTCTCCATCCATATTCCGCCCCTGAGGGAAAGAAAAGAAGATATCCCCCTCCTGGCCCGGTATTTCCTGCAAAATTTTGCCCGCAAACACCACAAAAAAATTTTGGGTTTCGAAAAAGAGGTCCTGGACAGACTTAAGAGCTACCCCTGGCCGGGTAACGTGCGCGAACTCGAAAACACCATAGAACGCCTGGTGATCTTTACCAAAGGAGAAATCATCACCCTGGCTGATTTGAGGCTGGTTGGCTTCAAGACCGAAGAAGAGGAAGAACTCTGGGCCGACGATTTACCCCTGGAAGAAATCGAAAAGCGTTATATTTTGCGCGTCTTGAAAAAATGCGCCGGCAACAAGAGCAAAGCCGCCAAGATACTCGGGATCGACCGCAAAACCTTGAGAGAAAAACTCCGTCGCTGGCACCTGGAGTAAATTTAGAGGAGAGAAAGAAAAAAGAGCTTTAACTTAAATTTCCCGTTTTCTTTCCCGATCCCGAAAAGCCCCTTCAAGAAGGTCAAACGCCACCCGGTTTTTTTACGGTGGATAGAAAGAATAAAGGCCAGGTCCACCATGTCTTCGTCGTCAGTATGATCGTGCCGGTAAAAACCCCACAGGGCCTTGGAACGGGTAAAGCCTTGCGGGTCCTGAACGTATTCGTAAAGCCTTAAGAGAGGTGCGATGGTCCGGTCTACCCCCGGTGAATGAAAGGGAAGGATGGCGGGAAAGAAAAAGACCTCAAACCCGTCCTTTCTTTTTACCTGTTCTCCCAAGGGCCAGACCCGTGAAAACTGGTAGGTAAGTTCCCCCTCGCGGTTACGCACCCGTTCAAATTTGGTAAAGAGTAAAAACGTCCTTACCTCCCGGTGATACTCGCGTTCCTTATGTTTGAGGACGTCGCGCTGGTAGGTGTAAAGGGGCCAGAAGACGAAGTGTTTGTATCCTTCCGCGGTCTTACGGTACCCGATTAAGGGCCAGAGCTTCCTTTCCCGATAGGGAGAGTTTTTGCTCTCTCCGTACCTGAAAATGGGCCAGGGCAGATCCCAGATCGTGGTCTCCTGGTCTTCGTGGTTATAGAATCGGAAAAAGGGCCAGAGGAAGATAAAACGCTGGTGGGCAGGTCCCCTCTCCTCCACCCAGAAGGGGAGAAACATGTCCCGGGGGACCGGACCTTCGGCCATAAAAAACTTTTCCCGCCAGAAAAAGGGCCAGAGGAAAAAAGTCCGGTCATAGACGTCTTTTTTTATCTTGTGGCTGTAAAAAGGCCAGAATTTGCGTTCATAAAAGGTGGGGCCGTCTGTCCGGTTATATATGGGCCAAAACCAGGTACTAGAAACGTTTCCCTCAAAGCGGGATTTTACCCGGACCGGCCAGAGGTAAAAACGCACCTCTTCTTTGTCGTTCCAATCGAGCAGACGCCCGTAAAGGGGAAAGATGCCCCAGTACTTTTCACCCTCTTCAGATTCGCCCCAAAAAGACAGGCCAAAATGATGGTGCCTTTTGTGTTCCGCCTGGTCGCTGTTGCGGGCCCAAAGAGGGATCAGGCGTAATCTGCTGGTCTCAGGTTCCCGTTGATAATGACCCAGGGGGCTTAAAAAATAGACATCGTGGCGGCTCTTACGGTCCACCACCGCCAAAAGGGGACGGAAGGCCGCCCCGCTTTCAGCCGGAGATTGATACGAATAATAAAAGGGACCAAATAGCTCCAGCTCCCGTACCTTACCGTCCCGGGATTCCTGGAAAAAGAAAAAGGGCCACCAGTTATGACGCACCCGGTCAGCCTGGGCCCGGAGCAGCGAGGGCCCGGCTAAAACCAGCACTAGGGCCAAGACCAGACGGAACACCTACGCCTCCGTTACTG
>DROK01000143.1 GCA_011321895.1 Thermodesulfatator atlanticus | reverse complement strand
TTTCTGGGACATAAACGACAGCCTGGATCTCACTTTTTACCCTTTTTACACCAGAAAGCGGGGTTTTATGCTGGGGCTTGAAGGAAATTACGCGCTCACCGCTAAAGATAAGGGGACTTTCAGGATACGCTACTTAAAAGACCGCCTGGGAGACAACGACTACAACAACGACGGTATCATCCGGGACAACAGGAAACGATACTGGATCACGGCCAAAATAGACCAGTGGTTAGCACCCGGCTGGGAAACCCACCTTGACCTGGACATCCTCTCGGACCGTGATTTTCTCTACGAATTTTTGAGCGGGCCCCTGGGGTTTGACCAGAGCCACCTGAGTTACCTGCGCCGGTTTGGGCGGGGCCTGGAAGAAAAAAATACGCGCTATCGGACCAGTCGTTTCTGGCTTAACCACCCCTTTGGCCATTATTTTTTACAGGGAAGCGCGACTTATCACGACAGCCAAATTCCCGGCCAACAGGACGAGACCTTACAACCCCTACCCCACCTCTATTTAAGTCGCCTGACGGCTCCCCTCTGGGGGCCCTTTAGTTTACACCTGGAAAACGATTACGTTTACTGGTGGCGTGAAAAGGGCTACCGGGGCCATCGTCTTGACCTCGCCCCGCAGCTCATACTGACCCCCAATCTCTGGGCCCCCCTTGATCTACTAGCCTCCTACCGTCTAATCCACACCGTCTACTGGGTGAACTGGCGGGATAGCCGGGGGCACGAAAGGCTGACCCGCACCCTTTACGAAATCGAGGGGGTGGCGGCGGTCAATCTGAGCAAAATTTATCCTCTGTATCGCTTCGGGTTATTAGGGGTAAAACACACCTTACGCCCCGAAATACGTTATTTTTACCGGCCTCCGGTGAACCAAAAGGCCCTGCCCGAGTTTACCCTGAACGACCGGCTGGAACCGGTAAACCGGCTGGATTACGGTCTCCTTCAGTTCTTGACCGCCAAGAAAAAAGATGGGGCAAACGTCCGTTTTTTTGACCTGGTGAGACTTTGGGTGCACCAGAGTTATGACTTTCGTGAAGCCAGCCGGGAATTGAAGAGCAAAAGCGAGCAACGTCGCCCCTTTTCCGATCTTTATGCCGAAGGAGAAATCAGGTTTCCCGGACGCCTCTACGTCAAAGGCTCGACCTCATATAATTTTTATGGCCTGGGCTGGGTCACGGCCAATCTTTCCGCAGACCTGCGCAATCCCAGGGGGGAGTATATTGGCTTGGATTACCGCTGGGATAAGGCGCGCAACATAGACCAGCTCAATTTTCGTTTCCGCAAAAACGTCCACCGCGGCTTCTTTGTGGCCTACCGCCTTCAGTACAGTCTGAAAGAAGACGAAATCTCAAATTCTCAACTCGACCTGGAGTACCGGGCCCAGTGCTGGTGGGGTATTTTTCGCATTTACCACAATCCCGACGAAAACCGTTATTCCTTTTACGTAAACCTGGTGGGCATCGGTGGCTGGGGCCGTTGACGTTAAAACAACTTGCTCTTAGGCTACAGTCATGAAAATCGCCTTGGCCCAAATAAACCCTACTATCGGAGACCTTTCCGGCAACGCCCTAAAGATAGAAGAGTTCTTCGCCAAGGCCCGGGACCAGGGGGCCAAACTGGTGGTCTTTCCAGAGCTTTCCCTCTGCGGCTACCCGCCGCGCGACCTCCTCCTGAGACGAGATTTTCTGGCAGAGATGCGGGAGACTTATGTCAAACTGCGCCGGAAATTAAAGGGGGCGGCGGTCATCCTGGGCCTGGCCTGCCAACAGGCTGAAGATCCCCTTCTGCCCTTACTTAACACGGCCGTCTGTTTCAAGGATGGTGAAGAAATCGCCCGTTACGCCAAAAACCTCCTGCCCTCTTACGACGTCTACGACGAACCCAGGTATTTTGAAGGGCCACAGCGGGTTTCGGTCTTCAAATTAGACGGATGGGCCCTGGGGCTTACCATCTGTGAAGATATCTGGAATCTCCCCGGTTTTACTCCGTACCGCTACCGGTTTGATCCGGTCTCCACCCTGGCTCAAGAGGGGGCCCAGGTGGTGGTCAATATTTCTGCCAGTCCCTTTCACGTGGGCAAAGGAGAGTTACGCAAACGTCTCCTGTCTTTACAGGCTCAGAAAAACAACGTTTTTATCCTCTACTGCAACCAGGTAGGCGCAAACGACCATCTTATTTTTGACGGCCACAGCCTGGCCTTTCACCCGCAAGGAAACCTCCTGGCCGAGGCCCGGGATTTTGAAGAAACAGTCCTCGTCTTTGATTTAGACCAGGAACCAGTCCTCCAGCCCGTTTCACAACGCCGCGAAGAAAGCTTGCTAAAAGCCCTGGTCCTCGGGGTGAAAGACTATTTCCGCAAGACCGGCTTTAAAGGGGCCCTGGTAGGCCTTTCAGGGGGTATAGATTCTTCCGTTACCGCTGCCATCGCCCAAAAGGCCCTGGGGGCGGCCCAGGTGCTCGGGGTCCTCATGCCCTCGCCTTACACCAGCCGGGAAAGTGTTGAAGACGCCCAGAAGCTGGCTCAAAACCTGGGCCTGAAGACACTTACCGTCCCCATCTCCCAGCCCTTTGGCACCCTCAAAGAGGAACTGCAAAAGGCCCTGGGAAAGGAACCCAAGGGCCTCACCCAGGAAAACCTCCAGGCGCGTTTGCGGGGCAATATCCTGATGGCCTTGGCCAACGAATTCGGCTACCTGGTACTTAATACCGGCAACAAAAGCGAACTGGCGGTGGGTTATTGTACCCTTTACGGTGATACCTGCGGGGCCATTTCCGTGCTCGGGGACGTGATCAAAACCGACGTTTACGCCCTGGCCAGAGAAATCAACCGGGAAGGAGAAATCATCCCTGAACGGGTGCTGGAAAAACCTCCTTCCGCCGAACTCAGACCCGGACAAAAAGACGAAGATGATCTCCCCCCTTACCGCCTCCTTGACCAGGTGGTACGGGGTTTCGTGGAGGAAGGTCAGACTTTTGAAGAACTGGTTGACCGGGGACTCCCCGAAGAAACAGTGCGGGAAGTATTGCGGCGGTTACGTATCGAAGAATATAAACGCTGGCAGTTTCCGCCCACCCTAAGGGTCAGCCCTCAGGCCTTTGGTTACGGCTGGCGTTACCCCATCGCCCAGAGATTCTTTTTCCACCGCCAATAGATCACCAGAAAGACCAGGCCTGGGTCACCAGGACGTAAACGCCCAGGGCGAAATTGGTCACCGCGTGGGCCAAAACAGAGGTCCTCAGATTTTTGCTAAGACACAAAAGGGCCCCGTAGACGGCCCCGGCCAAAAAGCCAGGGACCACCCGGAAGTGTTCCAGGGCAAAAAGAAAAGTGACCACCCAAAAGGAAAAATGGGTATAGGTCCCCAGCGGGACGTTTTGGAAATCTTTGCGGATCAAAAAGCGCATGAGGAAAGAACGCCAGAACAATTCTTCCATTACCGGTACCACGAGTACGGCCCCGAAAAGGCGGAAAAAAATCGCCCCCACCACTTCCGGGGAAGAAAAATCCTGCTCTAAAGGAGAAATGGCTTTGGGGGTGCTAAGCATGGGAAAGTAACCTTCTCCCCCGATCCAAAAGACGAAAACCAGGACACCCCCCAAAAGGGCCAACAAAAATTGGCTGGTAGAAATGGGCTGGAACAGCTCCCGGTAATGGGTGCGCCAGAACCAGAGCAGCCCCCCTACCAGGATGCTTTTTATGGCATACAGAGAAAAGGTCTTATCCGGAAAATACCGGGCAAGTTCGGTAAGCAATAAGAAGACGACGAAAGGAATGACGTAATATTTGGCTTTGGTACGAGCCATTGTTTTATGTTAAGAAAAATTTAACCATGAGCCAAGTTTTTAAAGGTTTTATTCACGTTTATACGGGCAACGGCAAAGGGAAAACCACCGCCGCCCTGGGGCTAACCCTCCGGGCCCTGGGGGCTGGTTTCAAAGTCTTTTTCGGCCAATTCTTGAAAAGTGGTGAATATAGCGAAATTAAGGCCCTTAAAACCTTTGCCCCCCGGGTAGAAATTGCCCAGTTCGGGCGGGGATGTTTCGTTCGAGGCAAACCAAGCCCTGAAGATTACCGCTTAGCCCAGGAAGGCTGGTCTCTGGCCAAAGAAAAGATTCTTTCTGGAAATTTTCAGCTGGTGGTGCTGGACGAATTCAATTTGGCCCTGCATTTCGGGCTCATCCCCCTTGATGAAGCCGTAGAATTCCTGGCCCGAAAACCCCTGCCCAGCGAACTGGTCCTTACCGGGCGTTACGCCCCACCTGCCCTTATAGAAGTAGCGGATCTTGTTACCGAAATGCGGGAGATAAAACATTATTACCACTCAGGCCTCAAGGCCCGGAAAGGCATAGAAAAATAGTTTTAAAAAGGTTGCCGGGCCTCAAGGGCCCGTTTGAGGGTTATCCGGTCCGCGTATTTTACGTCCATCCCCATGGGCACCCCGCAGGCCAGGCGGGAAAGCTTAACCGGCGTCTTTTTAAACATCTGGGCGATATAGGCGGCCGTGGCCTCACCAGCCACCGTGGGGGAGAGGGCGATTACTATTTCTTTGATATTTTCGTCCTTTACCCGCTGAGCCAGGGCCTCCAAGCGAATCTCTTTGGGCCCCAGTCCGTCCCGGGGGGAGAGCAAGCCGTGCAATACGTGGTAAAGACCCCGGTAAACCCCTGCCGCCTCGATCGCTGCCAGATCAGCCGGGTCTTCCACCACACAGATGACCTCCGGGTCCCGGGCCGGATCAAGACAGAGGGCACAAAAGTCAGCTTCAGCAAAGTTAAAACAGCGCTGACAAAGCCTGATCTTCTGGCGTAAGGCCATAAGGCTCTGGGCCAGCTCCCGGATCTCTACTTCCGGGCGGCCAAGTAAATAGAGGGCGAGACGGGTGGCGGATTTTTCTCCCAACCCCGGAAGGGCGGCCAGATTGGCGATAACCCTTTTTAAGACTTCGGGAAAGGCCATTTTTAGAAAAGACCAGGAATTTTTAAGCCTCCGGTAATCTTGGACATCTCTTCCTGGACCATCTCCTGCGAACGCCTCAGGGCTTCGTTTACCGCCGCCACGATAAGATCCTGAAGCATCTCTATGTCGTCGGGATTTACCACCTCCGGGTCTATCTTGATGGAAACCAGCTCCTGTTTTCCGTTAACCACCGCGGTGACCATGCCGCCCCCCACCGAGGCCTCCACCGTCTTTTTCGCCAGTTCCTCCTGAAGGGCCATGATCTTTTTTTGCATTTTTTGTACCTGGCGCATCAAACTCTGCATGTTTTGCATAAACTACTCCTTCTCATAGGTTTTGACCTGGACGATCCGCCCTCCGAAAATCTTCAAGGCCTCCTGAACGATGGGTTTTTCTAACAGTTTTTGTTTGGTAGGCAAAGAGTCTTGCCTGGAAAAGAATTCAATTTCAAGGGAACAACCAAGTCTTTCCTGTACCGTGCGCTCAAGTCTTTCACGGTAAAGCTTCTCTTCGAGGAGAGAACCCTCCGGGGCCCGAATTTTTAATCTATTCCCTTCAACCGAAGGGAGGGCCAGGGTTTCCAGAAAGGCCCCAAGCGAGGGGTAGGTCTCTTTGAGAAAAGAAATTATTTCGTTCCAGGAAGCCGGGGAAAGTTCAGGTCTTTGTGGGGGAGCAGCCGGGGCTGAGGGGTGATCTTCCCTTAAAAAGGTTTGGCCTTTTAACTCTTCAAGTTTTTGAAAAAGCTTTTCCAGCGGAATAATTTTTCCGACCTCGCAGGCCCTGGCTACCGCCAGTTCCAAAGAAAGTTTGGGGACCGGGCTCCTTTTGATCTCTCCTAAGGCGGCCAGTAAAACCTGGAAAATGAGGAGCAACTCCTCGGTTTCTGCCTCCAGAGACAGGGTGCGCAAAGAAGAAAGTTCGCTTTCGGGAAGATCAAGCAACACCTGCCCCTTAGCGGTCTTAATTACCAAAAGATTACGGAAATATTCGACCAGGTCCTGGGCAAGTAGGGACAGATCCACCCCCTGGGCGAAGGCCTGGTCAACGAGTTTAAAACTCTCCCCCAGGTCCCGGTCCAAAATAGCCCGGGCCAGTTTTTCTATGAGCAAATGGTCAGCCAGACCAAATAATTCCAGGAGATCCCTTTGGGTTCTCACCCCTGAAGAAATGGCCTGATCCAAGAGGGAAAGCGCGTCCCGCACGCTGCCTTCGGCTTCCCTGGCGATGAGGACCAGGGCCTCGTCTTCGATGGCTACCCCTTCCCGGTTACAGATATTTTGGAGGTGAGCCACGATCTTGGTCAGAGGAAGCCTTTTGAAATCAAACCTTTGGCACCGGGAAAGGATGGTTACAGGAATCTTCTGGGGCTCGGTGGTGGCCAGGATAAAATGCACGTGGGGTGGCGGTTCTTCAAGGGTCTTAAGCAAGGCGTTGAAGGCCTCCCGGGTCAACATGTGGGCCTCGTCGATGATGTAGATCTTGGCCCTTAGCCTGGCTGGCCGGAATTTTACGTTTTCCCTGAGTTCCCGGATCTCGTCTATCCCGCGGTTGGAAGCGGCGTCTATCTCTTGGACGTCTACGGCCCGCCCTTCGGTGATTTCAACGCAGGCCGCACACTGGTTACACGGATTCTCCGCCGGCCCCTCTTCGCAATTGATGGCCTTGGCAAGGATGCGGGCTATGGTAGTTTTACCGATACCCCGGATGCCGGCAAAAAGGAAAGCGTGGGCCAAACGGCCCTGTTTGATGGCGTTTTTTAGGGTGCGGACTACGTGTTCCTGGCCCACCACTTCGTCAAAAGTTTGGGGCCGATATTTGCGGGCCAAAACCAGGTAAGCCATGGATCCTATTTTACAGCAAAAACTCCCGAAAACCAGGGAATACCCGCTCGTTACCCCTGGCCTATCAACTGTTTCTACGTCCCATTTCTCACCATAAGGTGGCCTGATTTCTTTTTCTGATAGCAACTGCCTGGGCCTTTTTCCGGGGTTCGTCTCTTTGCTGGTTCTTTTGGGGCTGGCCTATATATCCTTCCGCTTTTTCCCCCGTTTGTCCTTATGACCGTGGGGCTTCAGAGAGGAAAACCTTTTTCCCTTCGGTTTCTAGCTCTTTGGGGACTTTTCCTTCTGACCTTAAAGGCCGGGCTTTCCTGGTATCTCAAAACCCATGGTATATTTGGGTCCAAATGAAAAGAGAAACGTTACTGGTTCTACTTTTGGCGGCAGGAATAAGCCTCTTTCTCTTTCTAAACCTAGGACAACGGCCACTCTGGGGGGTGGAGGGTCGCTGGGCCGAAGGGGTGCGGGAGATGATGCTGAGGGACTCCCTCTGGGTCCCCACCATAAACTGGACTCCCCATATCACCAAACCCCTCATCCCCTACTGGCTCATAAGGGCCTCGGCCGAAACTTTTGGAGGGCTTAACGAATTTACGGTAAGGCTCCCGGTAGCCCTCTGCGGAGTTTTAACCCTTGTAGCCTTTTACGCCCTTTCCCGGCGTTTCTTTGAACCCTTCTTCGCCCTGGTCGCCACCGGGATACTTACGACCTCCTGGGGTTTTGCCGCTTACGCCCGGGTGGCCCAGAGTGAGATTTATCAACTGGCCGGTATCGTCTCCGCCCTGGCTTTTTACTTTCATGGACGTGAGAGGCAGAGCTTCCCCCTTTACCTGGGTTTCTGGCTTTCGGCAGTCTTTGCGGCCCTCTCTAAAGGGCTTCCGGGACTTACGGTACCCCTCCTTGTAGCAGGGATCGACGCCCTGCTCTATACCCGCACCCGTCATTTAAACATACGGGCCTTTCTGGCGGGAGCGATAGCCCTAACCCTTTACCTCGCCCATTACTACGCCATCGCAAAGGCCCTTAAAAGTGAACTTCCTTTTTACCTCTTTGTCCGCGAAAACCTGCTTCAGGCGGTATCTCCCTACGACAACCGCGAGCCTTTTTACGTCTATTTTTATTACGTTCCCATGCTTCTCCTTCCCTGGACCTTCTTTTTCTTGGGCGCCTTTGTCTGGGCTTTGAAACGAAGAGCTTCCCTTGGTGAAAAAGAGCGCCTTGTCCTTTTCGCCATGGGGGCCGTCTTTCTGCTCTTTACCCTGGCCCGAGCCCGCCGATCCTATTATATTCTCCCTATCCTGCCTTTTTGTGTACTCTTTATCACCCTTTATCTCCGGGACGTTATCCATCGTCCGGACCGCCTAAGCCGCCTTCTTTTTTATGGCTATAGGATCATTATCCTCCTTGTGGGCTTCGGCCTCCTTCTCGCCCCCTTTTGCTGGTCCCTTTTCAGGCTGCCAGCAGAGGATTCCGGGCTTAAGATCGTGGCCGTCTTAGCAGGTCTGCTGGTCCTTTTGGCCCTTCTCTGGTGCCAGTTTCGCGCCGTCCCTCCTTGGGGGCTCATTTTGGCCTATCTCGTACTTTATGTTCTGGGACTTTCCGTGTTTACCCCGGCGCTTTCCTCTCCTTCAGAAAAAATTTTTGGACAAACTTTATCGGCCCTTGCGCACCAGAAAAATGAGGTCCCCTGTGCTTTGGGTAAGGTTTCGGCCAACCTCTATTTTTATCTCTCTTTCCCTCGCAAAATTCCGGTCTTTTCCTCGATACCGGAGCTTCCCTCTTACTGCCGCCTTGTCTTTTTCCGGGAGTCGTTTTATAAGAAAAAGGCCGCTTTTTTGGAGGTTTTTAAAAGGGGATGGATTCTTTATGGTTTAAATCAGCAATACCCTTCACGGGACCGGAACAAGAATTATCTACTCCTTGCTCCGGCGGATCTCCCGGTAAGTTCGCCCTTTGAGCCCTACCCATGGAAAAAGTAAAAATAGCCCTCATAGGTTGTGGAAAGGCTGCTACCCGGCACAAGCGCATTTTCCGGGAGCTGCCAGAGGCTGAAGTAGTGGCAGTCTCGGACCTAGACCCAGAAAAAGCCCGGACTTTCGCTCACGAGCTTTCCGCACAACCCTATACCGACTGGCGTAAGATGCTCGAAAGCCATCCCGAAGTAGAAGTGGTAGATATTGCTGTTCCTTCGGGGCTGCATGCCCGGGTGGCCCTTCCGGTAATGCGCGAATACAGGAAACACGTGCTTCTCGAAAAACCTATCACCCTTCTCCTTTCCGAGGCCCGGGAAATGGCAGAAACCGCACGCCAGCTGGGCCTCAAACTAATTACCGTATATCAGAACCGCTTCAATTTGCCGGTAAAGCTGGTGCGGGAAGCACTGCTGGCCGGACATTTTGGCAAACCCGTCCTCTTTTCTGCCCGGTTCTACTGGTGCCGCAGGCAGAACTATTACGATAGTGCGACCTGGCGGGGGACCTGGTCCCTGGATGGTGGGGCGCTGGCCCAGCAAGGGGCTCATCATGTAGACATGTTGCGCTGGCTGGGCGGTGAGGTGGAAAGCGTATATGCGGAAATGGCCACCAGGTTAAGCAGGCTTGAGGCCGAAGACATTCTGGTGGGGAGCGTGCGCTTTAAAAACGGAGCACTCGGTACGATCGAGGCCACCACCTGTGCCCGCCCCCGAGATCTAGGGGCGGAACTTACCATTTTGGGAGAGCGGGGTGCGGCACGCATCGGTGGTTTTGCCATGAATGAAATCCTAGACCTCGCCTTCGAAGACGGGTTTCCTCCACCTGAAATCCTTGAGGCTCACCGAAAAAATCCTGAAGATCCTTTGGGTTTTGCCCACCGGGAATGCCTGCGAGCGGCTCTCAGGTATTTTGCCGGGGAAAAACCCGATCCCCGGCTCTGTCTGGCCGAAGAAGCCGTGGCCTCACTTGAACTGGTACAGGCCCTTTACGAATCAGCTGAAAGAAAGGAGCCGGTACGGCTTCCCTTTGAGCCGCAAAAGTCAAAGCTTGGAAAAGGGGTTTAGCGATGGGAGTCCCGCTGCTTGATCTTAAGCGCGACTGGCCGGAAATTCGCGGGGAAGTGGAGACCGGCTGGCGAGAGGTCACCAAGTCCATGCGGCTCTTAAACGGTAAAAATGTCCAGGCCTTTGAAGAAGAAGTGGCGCGGTTTTTCGGGACCCGTTTTGCCTTCGGAGTGGGGTCCGGTACGGCGGCCCTGTGGCTGGCCCTCATTGCCTGTAAGATCGGCCCAGGAGACGAGGTCCTGATCCAGGCCAACGGGTTTGTGGCCGACGTAGAGGCTGTGGTCTGGGCCGGGGCAAAGCCTGTGCTGGTGGAGGCCGAGGAGGAATTCTTCGGGCCTGACCCGGAAGCCGTAGCCCGGGCCATAGGCCCCCGTACCAAGGCCCTGATCGTGGTCCACATGTACGGACATCCGGCCCGGATCCAGGAACTTGTTGAAATTTGTAAGCACCACGGTCTGGTGCTCATCGAAGACGCCTCCCACGCCCACGGCGCGGAATATAAAGGAAAAAAGATCGGAACCTTCGGCAAAGTAGGCTGCTTTAGCTGTGGTCCGGTCAAAAATCTCAACGCCCTGGGAGACGCCGGTTTTGTGCTTACCAATGATGAGGAGATAGCCTATCGCCTGCGCTACCTCCGGGTGCACGGACAGGTCCGAAAGAACGAGCATGCCTTCTACGGTTTCAATAGCCGGCTTGATGAGCTTCAGGCGGTAGTTTTGAGGGCAAGGCTTAAGCGCCTTTCTGAGAAAAATGCCCGTCGGCGGGAAATTGCCGAAATTTATCGACGTGAGCTTTCAGATATTTCGGATTTGAGACTCCCCCCGAAAGACGGGTCGGATCGTCTAAGCATTTATCACCGTTTCGTAGTCTTTACCCCCCGTCGAAATGAACTCCAAAGTCATCTCAAGGAGCAAGGGATCGGCACAGGAATTTATTATCCTGTCCCCCTTCATTTGCAGCCTGCCTGGCAGGCCGCAGGGTTTTCTGGACTTCCCGAAGGGACTTTCCCAGTGGCTGAAAGGCTCTGCCAGGAAGGTCTTGCCCTTCCCATGTTTCCTGAGATGACAGAGACCGAGATAGAAGAAGTGATCACGCGGGTCAGGGAATTTTTCGCATGATCTCGGTGGTCATTCCGGTCCACAACGAAGAGAAAAACATCGAGCCCCTCTATAAGGAGCTGGTGGAGGTCTTAGAGAGGCTTAATGAGCCCTTTGAGATCATCTATGTAAACGACGGAAGCAGCGATGGGACGGGCAAGGTCTTGCGCAAACTCAAAGAACGCGACCCCCGGGTGCGGGTGCTCGAGATGGACCGTAACCGGGGCGAAGCCGCCGCCCTTACCGCCGGATTTTTCCACGCCCGCGGGGAGGTTGTGGTAAGTATGGACGGCGATGGACAGAACGATCCAGCCTACATCCCGGAGATGGTACGCAAACTCCGGGAAGGGGGCTATAAGGTAGTCTCCGGCTGGCGCATGAAAAGAAAAGAACCGTTTCTTACCCGGCGCATCCCTTCCTGGATCGCCAACCGCATTATCGGCCTGGTGACCGGGGTGCGGGTGCACGACAACGGCTGTAGCCTCAAGGTCTATCGGGCGGAGGTAGTGCGCCGGGTGCAGATCCCACACGGTTTCCACCGTTTCATTCCGGCCATCTTTGGGGTCAAGAACCACGAAGTAGCGGAAGTTCGCATCATAGATCGGCCCCGGCGTTTCGGAAGGAGTCATTACGGCCTGAAACGCACCTTTGAGGTCCTGCGGGAACTCCTCACTATCCGTTTGGTAACGAAAAATTTG
>DROK01000142.1 GCA_011321895.1 Thermodesulfatator atlanticus | reverse complement strand
GCGGGCGGAATCGCCCACGATTTTAACAACTTTTTGACGGCCATTTTGGGAAACCTCACCCTCCTGCGTCTCAAGGCCAGGCTTTCCCCTAAAGAAGAAAAACTCCTGCGCCAGGCAGAAAAGGCCTGCCTCAAGGCCCAGGGGCTGACCAAACAGCTTCTCACCTTCGCCAAGGGTGGTTCCCCTATCAAGAAAACCGCCCCCTTGGAGGAGCTCTTGCGGGAGACCATTTCCTTCTGTCTCAGGGGTTCTCAGATAGATTGGCACCTGGAGGTAGACGATGACCTCTTCCTGGTAGACATTGATACCGTCCAATTTGGCCAGGTCATCAGTAACCTGGTTATCAACGCCAAACAGGCCATGCCTCAGGGAGGGAATTTGTGGGTTAAGGCCCGCAATCTGATCCTCAAAGAAGCCCGGGGCCCTTTGCCTCCGGGAAAATACGTGGAGCTGGTCTTTAAAGACGAGGGAAGCGGGATCCCGGCCAAATACCTCAACAAGATCTTTGATCCCTATTTCACCACCAAAAAAGACGGAAGCGGCCTGGGGTTGGCCATCTGTTATTCCATCGTAAAGAAACACGGGGGCTATATCGAAGTGGAATCCGAGGAGGGGAAAGGGGCCCTTTTTCGGATCTATCTCCCGGCCAGTGATAAAGAAAGGGTGGCCTCCCCGAGGCTTAAACAACAGGAAATTTTTAAAGGTCACGGGCACGTCCTGGTCTTTGACGACGAGGAAAGTGTGCGGGAGACCTTAAAGGAAGCCCTGGAGATGGCGGGTTTTAAAGTAGAAGTGGCGGCTGAGGGGCACGAGGCCCTGGCCAAATTGCAGGAGGCCAACCAGCGGGGGGATCCCTTTGATCTGGCCATCCTGGACCTCACCGTGCCCGGAGGGCTGGGGGGTAAAGAACTCCTGCCGGCCCTCAAACAACTAAAACCTGACCTCAAGACCATCCTGATGAGCGGTTATCCCACCGAAGAAAAGAAGCCCTTCGGTTTCGACGCCTTCTTAAAGAAGCCCTTTTCCATCCCTGAGCTTTACGCCACGGTCAAAAAAGTCCTCTATGGTTAACCTATGCGCCCGTTTTTTCATGATAGCCCCGCCCAGAAGGCCCCTTACCCCGGAAGAAAAGGACAAGATCCGAAGTTTAGGCCTTAGGCATTTTATCTTTTTCAAAGAGCACTTCAGCGACCGGGCTTTCTGGGAAAATTTCAAAAAAGAATTGCAGGCCTTATCTCCCCCTGGCCTCTGGGCGGTGGATCAGGAAGGGGGGCCGGTCACCCGTATTACCCCTCCCCTTTTCCCGGCCCTTAAGGCCCCCTTGAGCCTGGCCCGGGAAGAGGAACCGGAGCAGGCGGTGCGGGAGGCGGCCCTTTTGTGTGCCCGAAACCTCAAAAAACTGGGCCTTAATTTCAACCTGGCCCCGGTGCTGGATCTGGCAGGGGAGGGAGCCCCTCCTTTCTTAAGAGGACGGACCTTCGGCGAAGACCCTTCTTTGACCGCAAGACTCGGGGTGACGTATCTCAAGGCCTTTAAGCAGGTTGGCCTTTATTGTTGCGGCAAACATTTTCCCGGTCTGGGTGGCGTGGAGGTCGACCCCCACCTGAGGCTCCCGGTCAAAGAACGCCTTGACGAAAGGGACCTGATCCCTTTTAAGGCGGCGGTCATGGCCGGACTTCCCGCCATGATGACCACCCACCTCCTGGTGCCTTCTTTTTCGGCGGACCCGGTCACCTACTCCCCTAAGTTTTTGCGTTTTTTAAGGGAAGAGCTTGGTTTTCGCGGCGTGGTCCTTACCGATGACCTCTTTATGGGCGGGGCCTTGGCTGGCATAGACCTTGAGGAAGCGGTACTCAAGGCCTTTTTGGCAGGGCATGACCTCATGCTCCTTTGCGGAGATTTCACTAAGTCTTTAGCAGCCTTGGCCGCCTTCTGTGAGGAGGTCCAGCAATCCCCGGCCCTCAGAGAGGAAATGTTAGCCCGCCTTTCCTCTCGCCTATTGCCTCTTTAAGGCGAAAGTGTTAAAGGCTTGAGAGCTAAATTGGCCCGAAGGAGTGGGGTATGCTTGATTTTTTGCGCCAGCGCGCGGGTTCCTGGATGGTCAAGGCCCTTTTGGCCGCCATCATAATCGTTTTTATTTTCTGGGGGGTGGGTACCTTTCGGACCAGGCAGGCCAACCTTCTGGCGGAAGTAAACGGCAAGCCCATCACCCTTACCGAATACCAGACCCTTTACGCCCAGAAGCTGCGGCAGCTCCAAAACCTCCTGGGCCCCCATTTTAACGAAGAACTCCTGAAACAGCTTCAGCTTCCGGCCCAGGTCTTTGAGGAACTGGTCCGCAAACGTTTGCTCGCCCAGGTGGCCAAAGAGATGGGAGTTTCCGTGGCCCCCAAAGAGATCCAGTTGGCCATCGCCCAGATGCCGGTTTTTCAAACCAACGGCCGTTTCGATCCCCAGCGTTACCAGCTGGTCCTGCGCAGCCTCCACCTCAATCCCGCTGATTTCGAAGAAATGGTACGGACCGACCTCCTTGAGGCCAAAGTGAGGCATCTTTTCACCGCCCCCATCCTGGCCACGGATAACGAAGTCAAAGAATGGTTTAATTTCCAGCATGAGCAGTTGAAATTGGCTTACGTAAAAATACCCATAGATACCTGCCTCAAAGAAGTAAAAATTTCTGAAAAAGAGCTTAAGGAATATTACGAAAAAAACAAAGAAAAGTATCGCACCCCTTTAAAGATAGCCATTACATATTATTTACTAAGCTTTGATAAGCTCAAGAAAGAGCTAAACATTTCAGAAGAAGACATAAAGAATTATTACACTTCCCATAAAGAAGAATTTACTGTTCCAGAAAAGAGAAAGTTAAGGCACATTTTAATTGCTAAAAAGAAGGGTGAAAGCGAAGAAGAATTACTAAAACGGGCCCAGGAAATAAGACAAAAGATAAAAGACGCCAAAAATTTCGCAGAAATAGCCAGGAAATATTCTGATGACCCCCACAGCAAGGAAGAGGGGGGAGACCTGGGGTGGGTGACGGCCAATGAACTTTTTGAAAGTTTAAGGGAGGTGGTCTTTTCCGCCAAAAAGGGAGAAATCATAGGGCCCTTGAGGAGTCCTTTGGGTTATCACATCATCCTGGTCGAGAAGATAAAACCAGCCCGGACCAAGTCTCTGGCTGAAGTAAAAGAAGAGATACGCAAGAAACTGGTGGCACAGAGGCTTAAAACTTACGCCTGGGACAAGGCCAACCAGATATACGACGAGATCATCCTGTTAGGGGGGCTTACGGAGTGGGCCAAAAAGAACCACGTTTCCTTAAAGACCACGCCCCTTTTTGACCCGGAACACCCGCCAGCAGACCTGCCTCCAGAAGTGGTCAAGGCCGCCTTAAAACTGGAAGAAGGTGAGCTTGGGCCTATCGTAGAGACCCCTGATGGACTTATCATTTTTAAGCTGGCCCGCAGAGAAGAACCCAAGATCCCGCCCTTTGAGAAGGTGAAGGAAAAGGTGGCGCAGGATCTTTCACGCGCAAAGGCCCTTGAGCTTTGTGGCCAGCGGGCGCAGAAGATTTTAAAGGCCCTTGCGACCAGCAAAGACCCCCAAAAAATACTCCAAAAAGAGGGTTTGAGCCTGGCTCAGACCCCTTATTTTGCCCGGGTTGAAGGGGAAAACGCGGGGTTGCCCCCTGAGGTTTTAAGGGTGGTGCGCGGGTTTGCCCGTCAAGGTCAGTGGTACGAAGAGCCCATTCTGGCCGGAGAGGCCTATTATCTCATTAAACTGCTTGAGATTAAGCCGCCCAAAGAGGAGGAATTTGTCCGTCAGAAAGAGACCCTTAAGGAGGAATTGACGGCGCGTAAGCGGCAGGAGGCCTTTTCGGCCTGGTACCGCCACCTGCGCGCCAACGCAGAGGTCAAACTTTACCGGGAATTACCAAAGTTTTAGGGGAGGCCATGCCTAAAAGAGAAGACCTCAAAAAGATCCTCATCATCGGTTCCGGGCCCATTGTTATCGGCCAGGCCTGTGAGTTTGACTACTCCGGCACCCAGGCCTGTAAAGCCCTTAAAGAAGAAGGGTTTGAGGTGGTCCTGGTAAATTCCAACCCCGCCACCATCATGACGGATCCGGAAATGGCGGACCGTACCTACGTGGAACCCATTACCCCGGAAGTGGTGGCGGAGATCATCAAGGAAGAACGTCCTGACGCCTTGCTGCCCACGCTTGGAGGGCAGACCGGGCTCAACGTGGCCTTTGAGGTGGCCCGTCGGGGGGTGTTGGAAAAATACGGGGTGGAGATGATCGCCGCCTCCGCGGAAGTGATCCGCAAGGCCGAGGACCGGGAGGCCTTCCGGGAGGCCATGAAAAATATCGGCCTTAAGGTGCCCAGAAGCGAGATAGTCACCACCGTCAAAGAGGCCCTTAAGGCGGCGGAAAAGATCGGCTACCCCATCATCGTAAGGCCAAGTTTTACCCTGGGGGGCACCGGGGGCGGGGTGGCCTATAACCGTGAGGAGCTTGAAGAAATCGTCACCCAGGGCCTTGAGCTCTCTCTCATCCACCAGGTCATGCTGGAAGAAAGTGTGCTGGGCTGGAAGGAGTTTGAGCTTGAGGTAATGCGGGACAAAAAGGACAACGTGGTCATCATCTGTCCCATCGAGAATTTTGATCCCATGGGGGTCCACACCGGAGATTCGATCACGGTGGCCCCGGCCCAGACCCTTACCGACCGCGAATACCAGCGTATGCGGGACGCGGCGCTGGCCATTATGCGGGAGATCGGGGTGGATACCGGGGGCTCAAACGTCCAGTTTGCCATCCACCCGCAGACCGGGGAGATGGTGGTCATAGAGATGAACCCCCGGGTGTCCCGGTCTTCGGCTCTGGCCAGTAAGGCCACGGGGTTCCCCATCGCCAAGATCGCGGCCAAACTGGCGGTGGGCTATACGCTTGACGAAATCCCCAACGATATCACCCGGGAGACCATGGCCTCCTTTGAACCCACCATCGACTACGTGGTGGTCAAGATCCCCCGTTTCACCTTTGAGAAGTTTCCGGAAACCAAAGACGAGCTCACCACCTCTATGCGCTCGGTGGGGGAGACCATGGCCATCGGCCGTACCTTTAAGGAAGCTTTACAGAAGGCCTTAAGGGGGCTTGAGATCGGCCGGGCTGGTCTCGGGGCTGACGGAAAATCACCTTCGGATAAGGGCCATCTTCCCCCGCGGGAAGTCATTATCGAAAAACTGCGGGTCCCGAACAGCGAACGGGTCTTTTATATCCGGGAGGCGTATAAAGCGGGCTTTTCCACCGCCGAAATATACGAACTCACCCACATTGACCCGTGGTTTTTGGAACAGATCCGCCAGATAATCGCAAAAGAAGAGGAAATAACCCCTGAGTACTTGAATGACGCCGAAAAACTCTTTGAAGTAAAACGTTTCGGCTTCTCGGACAAACAGCTGGCCTTTCTTTGCGGGCGCAGTGAGGAAGAGGTCGCGGCCCAAAGGAAGGCCCTGGGGATCAGGCCGGTCTACAAACTGGTCGATACCTGTGCCGCGGAGTTTGAGGCCTATACCCCTTATTACTATTCGAGTTACGAGGTAGAAAACGAGGCCCGGGTCTCAAAAAAACGCAAGGTGATGATCCTCGGCGGCGGTCCCAACCGGATAGGGCAGGGCATCGAGTTTGACTATTGTTGCGTGCACGCCTCCTTCGGGCTGCGGGAGTTGGGGATCGAGTCCATCATGGTCAACTCCAACCCGGAAACCGTCTCCACTGACTATGACACTTCTGACCGGCTCTATTTTGAGCCCCTCACCTTTGAAGACGTGCTCCATATTTACGAACAGGAAGAGCCGGAAGGGGTGATCGTGCAATTCGGGGGGCAGACCCCCCTTAACCTGGCGGTGCCGCTGGCCAAGGCCGGGGTCAAGATCTTGGGCACTTCGCCAGACAGTATTGACCGCGCCGAAGACCGGGAGCGGTTTACCGCCTTGCTGGACAAGCTGGGGCTTAAAAAACCTCCGGCGGGTACGGCCTACACCATCGAAGAGGCGCTGGAGGTGGCCCGGCGCATAGGCTACCCGGTGCTGGTCAGGCCTTCTTACGTACTCGGGGGGCGGGCCATGCAGATCGTCTGGGATGAAGAAAACCTCAAACGCTATATGGCCACCGCCGCCCTGGTGAACCCGGAGCACCCCGTACTCATCGATAAGTTTCTGGAACAGGCCGTAGAGGTAGACGTGGACGCCATCTCAGACGGGACCCTTACCGTCATCGGCGGTATCATGGAACACATCGAGGAGGCGGGGATCCATTCCGGGGATTCCGCCTGCGTGATCCCTCCCATTTCGATCTCCCGCAAGATGATAGACGAGATCAAGGAAGCCACCCGGGCCCTGGCGAGGGAACTGAACGTCATCGGGCTCATGAATATCCAGTTCGCCATCAAAGACGAAGAATTATTCGTGCTTGAGGTAAACCCCCGGGCCTCCCGGACCATTCCTTTCGTTTCCAAGGCCATAGGGGTGCCGCTGGCCCGTTTGGCCACCTGGGTCATGATGGGCAAGACCCTCAAAGAGATCGGCTTTACCAGAGAGATCGAACCCTCTCATATTTCGGTCAAGGAGGCCGTCTTTCCTTTCAGGCGTTTCCCCGGGGTGGACGTGTTGCTTGGGCCTGAGATGAAATCCACCGGCGAGGTGATGGGTATTGACCTTGATTTCGGGCTGGCTTACGCCAAGGCCCAGCTGGCCGCCGGGATGCGCTTGCCCACCAAAGGGCGGGTCTTTATTTCCGTAAAGGATCCAGACAAGCCCCTGGTGGTGGAGATCGCCAAGGAACTTTACCAGTTGGGGTTTGAGATCGTGGCCACCAAGGGGACTGCCGAGGTTTTGCGCCAGGCTGGCATCAGGGTAAGGGTCATCCCCAAAATATCGGACAGGGTCCGTCCCAACGCGGTGGATCTCTTGAAAAACGGGGAGTTTTCCCTGGTCATCAATACGGCCCAGGGCAAAGTGAGCCGGGAGGACGCCTACCTTATCCGCCGTTACGCCATGGAGCTCGAAGTCCCCTACGCCACCACCATCTCCTGCGCCCGGGCCATGGTACAGGCCATAAAGAGTCTGAAAGAGGCCCGGTTCCAGGTAAGACCTTTGCAAGAGTATTACCGCAACCTGCCTGATTCCTATTACGTCCGCCGCGGTCTGATCACCTAAATACATCCCCCGCTTTTGCCGATAACTTCAAAGAGATTAAAAGCGGGGGCGTTATGGATCTTGGTACCGTCATCGGTCTGGTCCTGGGTATTGTCCTTCTTTTGGGCTCCATCCTGGTGGGAGGGAGCCTGGGGATCTTTATCAACATCCCTTCGATCTTGATCGTGGTAGGGGGTACCATCGCCGGGTCCTTTATTTCCTTTTCTCTGCCGGACGTCATCGGGTCTTTTAAGATCGCCATGAAGGCCTTTTTTAATAAGCTTGAACCCCCGGAAGAGATCATCAAGGAGCTCACCACCCTCGCCAATATCGCCCGCCGGGAAGGGCTCTTAAAGCTTGAAAAACAACCGGTCAAAAATCCCTTTCTCAAGAAGGCCATCATGTACTGCGTGGATGGGCACGAGGCCGAATTTATAGAAGAGGTGCTTTCCAAGGAGGTGGCTCTCACCGCGGAACGGCATGAGATGGGGCAGAACCTGTTTAAGACCATGGCGGATCTGGCCCCGGCCTTCGGGATGATCGGGACCCTGATCGGGCTGGTCCAAATGTTATCCACCATGGATGATCCGAAATCCATCGGTCCTTCCATGGCCGTGGCCCTGTTGACCACCCTTTACGGAGCGGTGATGGCCAACCTCGTCTTTATCCCCATTGCCAATAAGCTCGCCTTAAGGGCCCAGGAGGAACAGCTGAATTACCGTCTCATCATTGAAGGGGTAATCGGTCTTCAAAAAGGGCTGAACCCCCGGGTGCTGGAAGAGATCTTAAAGGCCTTCTTGCCTCCCAAG
>DROK01000141.1 GCA_011321895.1 Thermodesulfatator atlanticus | reverse complement strand
TCTTTTTGGTCCTTATCCTTTCCCGGATGACCTCTAAGCTGGTATCCATCAAGGCAAATTTAACATAATTTTTAGCCAAATTGGCAATCGGAAAAACAGTTTAAAGTTGTCTAATCAAAAAATATATTATATTTAGTATCTAATTTGCTGCGGGGTTTGGAAGATGAAGATAACGACGCGTAGCCGATACGGCACCAGGATGATGGTTGAGCTGGCGGCCCATTACGACCAAGGACCCCTTCAGATCGGGGAGATTTCACGTAAACAGGGGCTGTCGGTCAAATATCTCGAACAGTTGATCATCCCTCTCAAAAGGGCCGGGCTGGTAAAGAGTGTGCGGGGCCCCAAAGGGGGGCATATCCTTACCCGGCCCCCGGAGGAGATAACCGTCTGGGACGTAGTTTCGGTCCTTGAGGGAAGCAAAGGGGTAACCCTTTGCGTCCCCAATCCCGATATCTGTGAACGCAGCCACATCTGTCCCACCCGGGACGTGTGGAGCCTGGTAAGCAAAGCCATCAGGGAGACTCTTTCCCAGATCACCCTGGCAGACCTGGTCAAAAAGACCAAAGAAGTGGAAAAACACTTTCCCGAGGCCGGCTGCCCCCTTGAAGAAGGCCCGGGAGCGCGTGAGCCGGTTGACAGTCCTTTAACTTCGGGTTAGCTTTTTCTGAGACCGAAAGGCGTGGGGCCGTAGCTCAGTTGGGAGAGCGCGTGAATGGCATTCACGAGGTCGAGGGTTCGAGTCCCTCCGGCTCCACCAACCAGGAAAATTAGATGGCACGACCGGAATTGGTAAAAAATATCGCCCGCGAAGAAAGGCTTCCCCGCCTCACCCCGGAAAACGAAGTAGTCCTCAAGACCACCAAGGAGATCGTAGTCAAATTTATCGAGATGGGCCGCTGTTCTCCGGCTTCTTTTGAGGAAGTCTTTAAGAACGTCTTCAAGACCATCAAAGAAACGGTCTCTTCTGAATAAAATCATTTCCTGTTTCTACCTTCCCAAAGCAGGATCCTCTTTGCTTTTTTCCCTTTTCTCGGTACTCTTTCCCTTTCAAGATCTGAATGGTAGGAGGGTTGATGCCTAAGGTCACTTTTCTGCCCGCCAACGTCACGGTCGAGGTCCCCGCCGGGGAGACGGTCATCCGCGCGGCCATGAAAGCCGGGGTCCATATCAACGCCTCCTGTGGCGGAGCAGGGGTTTGCGGAAAATGCCGGGTCTTTGTTGAGGAGGGGGAGGCCGAAGGAGAGCCCCTTCCCGAAGGGGGCTTTAAGGCCTGTACCTTGACGCCCAAAACAGACCTGGTGATAAGGGTGCCCGTGGAAAGCGAGGTGGACCGGCGGGCGCTCTTAAGACCCATCGGTAAAGTGGCTACTTCCTGGCTTGAAGCACGGGGGCCGGCGGAATTTCCTTTGGCTCCCATCCTTAAAAAATATTACCTTGAGCTTGACCCTCCTTCTCTGGAAAATAACCTGCCTGATTTTCCCCGTCTGGAAACCGCCCTGCTGGCTGAGCTGGCCAAAGAAGGGGTCCAGGCGCAAAAACTGGATCTTGACTGGCGGCTTTTGAAAAAGCTCCCTTATGTTTTGCGCAAGAAGGATTTCAAGCTTACGGCCACGGTCTTTAAAGAAGATCCCTGGCCCTATTTATTGGAAGTGGAGGCCGGGGATGAGCGGGCCCGGTTCTGGGCGGTGGCGGTGGATGTGGGTACCACCACGGTTTGTGTGCAGCTCCTTGATCTGGTAAGCGGAGAGGTCCTGGCCGAGACTTCCGACTACAACCCCCAAATAAGTTACGGTGAGGACGTGATCAGCCGGATCGAATATGCCCGCCGGGAAGGGGCCTTGCAAATTCTACAAGAAAAGATCTTGTCCTGTTTAAGGAGGCTCATTGAGGAACTCGGTGCCCAAAAGGGGGTTTCCCCTCAGGATATCTCTTTCATAAGTGTCGCTGGCAACACGGTGATGAGCCATTTCCTTTTGGGGCTTGAACCAAGATTTCTCCGGGAGACCCCTTACGTACCGGTAACCACCAGGTTCCCGTATCTGCCGGCAGATGAGCTTGGGCTTCCGGGAGGCCGGAAGGCGAGGGTCTTCCTGGCCCCCTGTGTGGCCAGTTACGTGGGCGGTGACATCGTGGCCGGGGTGGTGGCGGCGGGTATCGCCCGGGAGGAGCCCCTCAGTCTTTTCATTGATATCGGGACTAACGGCGAGATCGTGGTTGGCAACCAGGATTTCCTCGCCTGTGCGGCCTGCTCCGCCGGGCCGGCCTTTGAAGGGGGCGGGATAAAATGCGGTATGCGGGCTACTTTGGGGGCGATTGAGGCGGTGCACATTGACCCCGTCACCTTGGAGCCCATGATTCTTACTATCGGCAATAAGAAACCCAAGGGGATTTGCGGTTCAGGGATAATCTCCCTCCTGGCCAACCTTTTTCTGGAAGGGGTCATTGACCAGTCCGGTAAGTACCGGCGTGATCTCAAACACCCGCGGATAAGGGAAGGGCGCGACGGCTACGAATACGTACTGGTTTGGGGCAAAGACTCGGCCACAGGGGAAGACATCGTCTTTACTGAGGCGGATATTGACAATCTCATACGGGCCAAAGGGGCCATGTTTGCCGGTTATCAGACCCTGCTTGAATCCGTTGGCCTAGAAATCAATATGGTGGAAAGGGTGATCCTGGCGGGTAATTTCGGCAGCTTTTTGGACCTGGAACAGGCCATCACCATCGGCCTTCTGCCAGATCTGCCCCGGGAACGTTTTTATTTTATCGGTAACGCCAGTCTGCTGGGGGCAAGGCTGGCGGCCTTTTCCGCCGAGGCCGTAAAGGAGATGGAAAGGGTGGCCAATATGATGACCCATTTTGAGCTTTCGGCCCACCCGGGTTATATGGACTATTACGTCTCCGCCCTCTTTCTGCCCCATACCAATATTGACCTGTTCCCCACCGTGAAGGAGCTGCTGGCCGGCCGTGAGGGAAGCTGATCTCTATTTCATGCGTGAAGCCTTAAAAGAGGGGAGAAAGGGCCTGGGGACCACCTCCCCCAACCCCCCGGTGGGGGCGGTGGTGGTGCAGGGCCGACGCATCGTAGGGCGGGGCTACCATAAAAAGGCCGGCACCCCACACGCCGAAGTGCTGGCCCTCAAGGCGGCCGGCAAGGCCGCTTACGGGGCCACCCTTTACGTTACCCTTGAGCCCTGCGCTCATTACGGGCGCACGCCCCCGTGTACCGAGGCCATTTTGGCCGCCGGGATAAAACGGGTGGTAATCGGGTGCCGGGACCCCAACCCTAAAGCCCGGGGCGGGGCGGATATCCTAAGGAGCCGGGGACTTGAAGTGGAGACCGGGGTCCTGCTGGCGGAATGTGCCACCCTTTGCCGTTTCTTTTTGAAGGGAGTCAAAACCGGGCTTCCCTGGGTCCTGGCTAAAGCCGCCATGAGTCTTGACGGCCGCATCGCTACCCGCAGCGGTGCTTCTAAGTGGATCACCTCGGAGGAGGCCAGGCGGGTAGGGCACCGCTTAAGGGCCCTCTGCGACGCCATTCTGGTAGGTCGCGGGACCGTAGAGGCTGATGATCCGGTCCTGACCTGCCGGATGGTAAAAGGGCGGGATCCGGTGCGTATCATCCTTGACAGCTATCTCCGTCTCCCGGAGGAGGTCAAGGTCTTTAATTCTCCCGGCAAAACCATCGTCTGGACTCGGGAAGATGCCCCCCGCGCCAAGGAAGAAAGGCTAACCAAAAAAGGGGTGGAGGTCTGGCGGCTCAAGCCTGCCCCGGGTGGAGTCGATCTAAAACAGGGCCTTAGCAAGGCCTATGAGGCGGGGCTTTTAAGTATCCTGGTGGAAGGA
>DROK01000140.1 GCA_011321895.1 Thermodesulfatator atlanticus | reverse complement strand
TCTTTGGGGGCAATTTCCAGGGGGTCCAGTTCAAGGGAGGTCTTTAAAGAATCGTCCTCGACGATTTCGGTCTGCTCTTTGGTGGTCTTGGCTTCCACGGCCCCAAAGATTTCGTCAATGGCCCTGTCTACGGCCACTTCAAAGTCTTTATCGTTGGGCAAACTCATAGGACGCCTCCTTGGGCCCTTTTATGAGCCTGATTGAAGATATATTTGCGGGCTACGTATTTGACCGTGCGTTTGCTTATTTCCTTTAAGGTTTCAAAGACGCCTATGCCTTTTAAAGCCGCTGCTTCAAAATAGGGGGCCTTCAAATCTTTGTTGAGGTCGTTTTCCAGTTCTTCGATGGTCAGGAGAGGAATGTTGGCGTTAATCAGGTCTCTTTTATTGTATTGAAAGACCAGAGGGAGCTCTTCAAGCTTCAGGCCGTATTCTTTAAGGTTATTTTTCAGGTCGATCAGACTTTCGATATTTTTTTCCCTTCTCTTGCGCAGGGAATCAGCCACAAAGACGATGCCGTCGACCCCTTTGAGCACCAGTTTGCGGGTGGCCCGGTAATGGGATTGCCCTGGCACGGTATAGAGCTGGATACGGATATCGAGGCCGTGAATTTTCCCGAGGTTAATGGGGAGGAGGTCAAAAAAGAGGGTGCGTTCGCCGCGGGTTTCAATGGTTAAGAGTTTTCCGCGGTATTTTTCAGAAACGGCGTTATAGATATAAAAAAGATTGGTGGTCTTTCCACAGCGTCCCGGGCCGTAATAGACGATTTTACAGTGTATTTCTCGCTTGTTGAGGTCGATTAGCGCCATAATTCTCCTTCGCTGGTCCTTTCTAATCGTTTTCCGAAAGGAGATTAAGGAGTTCCTGGGCCACTTGATTTACCCGGAGCCGGACCAAACCCAGGGGAATTTCGTCGGTGAAGATAGTAACCAGGATAAAGTCCATCCCTATTTTGGTGAAATGGATATTGTCTCTTTTGCCTTTGTGATAAAGGATGGAGAAATCTTCTTCCCCTAAGAGTTTGGCGATCTGGGCGGTGGCGCCAAAATTGGCTGCGGCCAGCGCCGCCAAAGAGGTGGTATCCACCCCGTTTTCGTTGCCGGCAGCCACGATTACGTTGCCGGCCTCATCGATCAAGATGGCCAAAGAAACTCCGATTGCCAGAAGTTGGGCGTTAAGGACCTTTTGCAATTCCTTTAC
Organism: Thermodesulfatator atlanticus; assembly: GCA_011321895.1. Lineage (GTDB taxonomy): Bacteria > Desulfobacterota > Thermodesulfobacteria > Thermodesulfobacteriales > Thermodesulfatatoraceae > Thermodesulfatator > Thermodesulfatator atlanticus_A. The sequence continues at coordinate 3,367 of DROK01000140.1, read as the reverse complement.
TTTTTCGGTGGTAACAACCATGGTACCCATGACATCCCTTTTTTCGGCCTTTTCTTGCTAAAGCTTAAAATTAAGTTCAGGCAGCCTTTGGCCGAAAAATCATTTCAAATGGACGAAAAAAAATGGCAGGAAATCTTAAAAAGGCTTGATAAGCTCCCCACCCTTCCTCAGATAAGCCAGAGGGTCTTGACTGCCATCGAAAAAGACGCCTCCGCCCAAGAACTAGAAAAGATTATCCACGAGGACCAGGCCTTGGCCGCCAAAATCTTAAAAGTGGCCAATTCCCCCCTCTACGCCGGGGCTAACCCTACCAAGAGCCTCAAGATGGCCATCGTGAAACTGGGCTTTGGGGAGGTACGTAACATCGTGCTGGCCACGGCCTTGAATTACCTCTTGAGACCGGCGGCCACTTTTAAAAAGTTTGACCTGGTTCGCCTGTGGATCCACGCGGTAGGGGTGGCCCGGGCGGGTTTTTTGCTGGCCGCGGAAGAAGGATGCGAAGACCCCGACGGTCTATATACGGCGGGGCTCCTGCACGATATCGGGCGCCTGGTTTTGGCGGTCTTTTTTCCCGAATTTTTCCTCCAGGTACTGGCCATCCAGGAGGCCAAAGGGTGTTCCTTTAGAGAGGCCGAAGAGGAAGCCGGCCTTTCCCACGTGGAAGTGGGGATCCTGGTGGCCCAACACTGGCGCTTTTCTGAGGAATTGATCGCAGCCCTGAAGTGGCACCACCAACCGCTCCTTAACGGAAAAATTCACCGGGACGCCTTTTTCGTCTTTAAGGCCGATATTGTGGCCCGGGCCGCGGGCTTTGTACCAGAAGAGGGTTACCAGAAATTGCCCAAATGGCCCAAAGGGTTACCCCTTGACAAAAACCAGCTATCAAAGGTGGTCTTGGCCCTCAAAAAGGAAAAAGAAGACCTCCTCGCCGCCTGGCAGGATATTATCGCCTGCTAAAACCTAGTTTTTTGGAATAAAAACATAAATGAAATTTATTGAGATTTTTAGGGCTATTTAGGGTCCTAATCTGTAATAATTCCCCGATAGTTCCGTCTTTCTTCCTTGACACGGATTTTAAAGCTTACTAGGCTCGCCTCGTAGCTAGGTGTAGAGAAAAACTCTTTAAGGAGGTTTATTGATGTCGGAAATCAAAAAACACGACACGCCAATGTTGGAAGATCTGAAGAAGGGTCCTTGGCCGAGTTTTGTAGATGACATTGAACAGTACGGAGAAAAGCACAAGAAACAGTCCTGTTTCGATTTGCTTGGCCAGCTCGAACTTTCTTACAAACACAAAGAGACCCACTGGAAACACGGCGGTATCGTGGGTGTTTTCGGTTACGGTGGCGGAGTTATCGGCCGTTATTCTGACCAGCAGGAGAAGTTCCCGGCCATCTGGGCCTTCCACACCATCCGTGTGAATCAGCCCGCTTCCAAGTTTTATCATACTTCGGCTTTGAGGAAGCTTTGTGAACTCTGGGACAACCGTGGAAGCGGTATGACCAACTTTCACGGCTCCACCGGTGACATGGTCCTTTTGGGGACCACCACCGAGCAACTTGAGCCCGTCTTCTTTGACCTTACCCACCAGCTGAAGATGGACCTTGGTGGTTCCGGGTCTAACCTCCGTACTCCTTCCTGCTGCGTGGGTAAGGCCCGGTGTGAATGGTCCTGTATCGACACCCAGGAGCTCTGTTACGACCTCACCATGACCTATCAGGATGAGCTCCACCGTCCGGCCTTCCCCTACAAGTTCAAGTTTAAGATCTCTGGCTGTCCCAACGATTGTGTGGCGGCTATCGCCCGGGCTGACTTCTCCATCATCGGCACCTGGATCGACGACATCCGGATCGACCAGGAAGCGGTTAAGGCCTATGTAGGCGGAGAACTCAAGCCCAACGCCGGGGCCCACTCTGACCGTGACTGGGGTCCGTTTGATATCCAGAAAGAAGTCATTGATCTCTGCCCCACCCAGTGCATGTACTGGGACGGTGAGAAACTTCACATCAACAACAAAGAGTGCAACCGCTGCATGCACTGCATCAACGTAATGCCCGAAGCCCTGCGCCCTGGAACCGACACCGGGGCTACCATCCTCATGGGTGCTAAGGCGCCGATCCTTGAAGGGGCCCAGCTCTCCACCGTGATGGTACCTTTCATCCGGCTTGAGCCCCCTTACGACAACCTGAAAGAAATTATCGAAAACGTCTGGATGTTCTGGATGGAAGAGGGTAAGAACCGTGAGCGTCTCGGTGAGCTCATGCAGCGGGTTGGTCTGGCCAACTTCGTAGAAATCGTCAAGCTCAAGCACATCCCGCAGATGATCCGTGAACCTCGTTCCAACCCCTACGTCTTCTGGAAGGAAGAAGAGGTGCCTGGTGGTTGGAAACGTGATATTAAAGAGTTCCGTAAGCGTCACCCTGCTTAGAGGAGAAGTTACGGGGACTGCGGTCCCCTTTTGACTAAAAGTTTGATATTAAAGGAGGTAAAAGATGTCCGATCAGATTTATCAGAAGATTCAAGAAGCCCAGCTTGACGAGATTTTTAGCAAGCCTTATGACCCTGAACTGGGAGAAAAGCTTTATAACCCTCAGAAGCCCATGGAGAACCGGATTACCGATATCGGTCCTCCCTATTACGCCCAGTTCTTCCCGCCGGTGATCAAGAAGAATTACGGCAAGTGGAAGAGCCATGAAATCATCCAGCCCGGAGTTATCAAATACACCAGTGAAACCGGAGACGTGGTTTACGTGGTCCGGGTAGGGACGCCGCGTCTGATCACCACCGATTACATCCGCGAAGTCTGTGAGATCGCGGATAAATTCTGTGAAGGCTATGTCCGCTGGACCACCCGTAACAACATCGAGTTCCACGTGACTGACGAGGAGACCCTGCGTAACCTCTTAGAGGACCTCAAGAACCGCAAGCACCCCGGCGGTTCTTATAAGTTCCCCGTGGGTGGTACCGGGGCCAGCGTCACTAATATCGTGCACACTCAGGGTTGGGTCCACTGCCACACCCCGGCTATCGACGCCTCCGGGATCGTAAAGGCGGTCATGGATGATCTTTTCGAGTACTTCCAGAGCCACAAGCTCCCGGCGCAGGTACGGGTGGCCCTGGCCTGCTGCCTCAACATGTGCGGGGCGGTCCACTGCTCTGATATCGCTATCCTCGGTATCCACCGTAAGCCTCCGCTGATCGAAGATGACCGGCTGGAATACGTTTGTGAGATCCCGCTGGTAGTGGCGGCCTGTCCGCTCGGGGCCATTAAGCCGGCTACCGTGGAGATCGATGGTAAGAAGAAGAAGACGGTGCGGGTAAACGAGAAGCGCTGCATGTTCTGCGGTAACTGTTACACCATGTGCCC
>DROK01000139.1 GCA_011321895.1 Thermodesulfatator atlanticus | reverse complement strand
TACCAGCTTGGCCCCGTAGGCGGCGTGACACACCCGCCCCTGGGTGCGCCTTTCTTCAGCCCGGCCAATGTCGTGAAAGAGCGCCGCCACCTTTACCACTTCTAAATCGGCCCCCTCGGCCCGGGCCAGCCTTTCCGCCAGCGCCAAGACCCGGTAGACGTGATCCAGCCGGTGGCTGCCACCGTTTTCCGCGTAATAGCGTTCAGCCTCTTCGACTAGCTTGCGCCAGAGTTCAGGAGTCAAAACCTTCATAAGATGCCTTTTTAGAAATCTAACAATTTTTCTTTAAATTGGGCATTTTGCAATTTTCTCAAAGCAATAGTAGAAATTTTCCATGCCTCAGGGAAGCCTTTTCCGTAAAAAATTGCCCTTTGCCCCCGGGCAGGAACCGCTTTTCGTGATCGACGGAAGCTCCTTCATTTTCCGGGCCTACTTTGCCATCAAAGGCCACCTTTCGAACCGCAAGGGCCTACCCACCAAGGCCATCTTCGGCTTCACCCAGATGCTCCTGAAACTGCTCCGGGAAATGGACCCCAAATACGTGGTCATCTGTTTTGACGCCAAAGGGCCCACCTTCCGCCACCAAATTTTTGAAGCCTACAAGGCCAACCGGCCTCCCGTCCCCGATGACCTATCTGTACAAATACCTTACATCCGGGAGATAGCCGAGGCCTTTGGGGTACCCATCCTGGAGATCCCGGGCTACGAAGCCGATGACCTCATCGCCAGCATAGTCACCAAACTGGACCACCCCGTGGTCATCGTGGGAGGAGACAAGGATCTCTTCCCCCTGGTCTCCGAAAGGGTGATTATCTGGGACCCGATGAAAGACGAAATAATCGACGTGGAAACCATAAAGAGACGTTTCGGCGTGGAACCGGCAAAGCTCCTGGACGTACGGGCCCTGGCCGGAGACAGTACAGACAATATCCCCGGGGTACCGGGGGTGGGAGAAAAAACCGCCCTTAAGTTGATAAGTCTTTACGGTTCTCTGGAAGAGGTCCTCAAACACGCCCCAGAGATAAAACAAAAGAGACTGCGGGAAAACCTGCTCCGTTTCGCCGAACAGGCCAGACTCTCCAAAGAGCTTGTTCGACTAAACCAGGAAGCCCCGGTTCCTGTAGAACTTTCTTTCTATGAACACAAAGAACCAGACATTGCCCGTTTGCGGGCCTTATTTTTAGAACTTGAATTCAAAAAACTGCTAAAAGAATTGCCCGCCACCAAGAGCATTTCTTACGATCACTACGAGCTCATAACTGAACCGGAAAGGATTACGACGCTCCTTGCCGAAGCCCGTAACGCCCCGGTGCTCGTCTTTGATCTCGAAAGCGACTCCAAGGACCCGATGCGGGGAAAAATCGTAGGGATAGCCCTGTGCTTTTCTCCACCCAAAGCCTACTATCTCCCTTTTCACCACGAAGGGGCCAGAGACCAACTTCCCTGGGAGGTCTTTTCTCAGGTGGCCTCCCTGCTTACCGCACAAAGGCCCCTTAAAATCGGGCACAACGTCAAATACGACCTCATCCTCTTGAGACGCCATGGTTTCACCCTCGAGGGCCTGGAAGGGGACACCATGATCGCC